>JAISTD010000030.1 GCA_031272765.1 Candidatus Methanovirga australis
CCTTAATTTTTTGGCTTTTATTTCTTAAAATTTTTCGATTTATTGGCTTAATATTTGTTCATTTTTCTATCTGTTTTTTATTTAATTTTTATATTGTTTTTAAATTTATTTTAATTAATAATATTATTATTAACTTTTGTTTAATTTTTTATAGAATAATTCATTTTAAATTAAGCTTTGGTTTTATGTTTTATCTGTTTTCCTCTCAGAAAAATTTTTATTTAATATTATTTTTAGAAATCTTAATATGATATATAAACTTTTCGAAATGATTTTCTAAGTAAGCTTTATATTAATAGTAAATAAAGTTATAATCAGTACATTCTATGTGACATTTAGTAGTTCATTGAAGTACAATTATTTAGAATGTAAATTATAAAATTTAGGTATTCAAAAATAAAAAAAATCTAATTTCAAATAAAAAAAAATAAATTCATTATAAAAATAAATTTTGAATAGTTTTAATAATGGCGAATGTTTTAATTTTAGATGAAGTTTTAAATCAGTTTAAATTATTAGTTTTAATAAATTGTTTTGATTTTGTTTTGATTTAGTTCAATTGTTTTAATTAAAAATTTTAATGATTTTAATGATTTAAAGCCGATAAAATGTTTTTATATGAAGATTTAGTGTTTTTATATGAAATCAATGTATTTAATTTATGCATTGATGATTTTATTTGAAATAACTGAGATTTATTTAAATAAATTATTTTTTGTATACGAATTTAATAAAAATCTTTAAATAGAGGAGGAAGAACTCTATGGCTGATGATGATGTAAAAATTGTAATGTTTTGTTGCAACTGGTGTTCCTATGGAGGAGCAGACACTGCAGGTACAGCAAGAATGCAATACCCACCAAATATAAGAGTTATTAGGGTAATGTGTTCAGGAAGAATCGAGCCTCAATTTGTATTGAAGGCTTTCAGAGAAGGAGCAGACGGTGTAATTGTAGCTGGATGTCACCACGGTGATTGTCACTACGACGCTGGAAATTATAAGTTAGATCGTAGAATGAGACTAATTTATAAGTTAGCTGAAGGAATGGGAATCGGAAGAGAAAGAATCTACCACGATTGGATTTCTGCTTCTGAAGGTGAAAAATTTGCTGAAACCGTTAAAATGATGGTTTCAAGGATTAAAGAATTAGGACATTCACCTTTAAAAGAACAATTAAATGCTGAGGCATAATTGGAGGAATATTATGGCAGATAAAGCTCAAATAGGAACAATGTGGTTAGGTGGCTGTTCTGGATGCCATTTATCTATTGCTGATTTTCACGAATCATTATTAGATGTTTTAGAACTTGCTGAATTCAGATTTTCGCCGGTTTTAATGGATACCAAATACGATGAAGTACCAGAATTAGATGTCCTCATTATTGAAGGCGGTATCAGAAACGAAGAAAATAGAGAATTAGCAGAAATGTTAAGAGAAAAAGCTAAATTTATTATTAATTACGGTACCTGCGCTTGTTATGGCGGAGTTCCAGGATTAGGTAACTTACATACAGTTGATGAATTACAAACTGAAGCATACATCAACTCTCCAAGTACACCAAATCCAGAAGGAGTTATCCCTCATGAAGAAGTACCTCACTTAGAAAGCAGAGTCAGACCTTTAGGAGAAGTTATCGATGTGGATTTAAATGTCCCAGGATGTCCTCCAAGATCTGATGTTGTTGCACAAGCTGTTGTTGCTTTACTTAAAGGCGAAACAGTCGAATTACCAACAACCAACCTCTGTGATGTTTGTCCAAGAGAAAAACCACCTGAAGGATTATCTATGGAATTTATTAAAAGACAATTCGAAATCGGTAAACCTGAAGAAGATTTATGTTTGATTTCTCAAGGATTAATTTGTATGGGACCTGCAACAATCTCATTATGTGGAGCAGAGTGCCCAAGCATAGCTATCCAATGTAGAGGATGCTATGGACCTACTGCAAAGGTATCTGACCAAGGTGCTAAAATGATTAGTGCTATTGCTTCTGATTACCGTGTAGAAGATGATAAAACAATCGACCCAGAAGAAGTAGCTGATCAATTAGATGATATCGTTGGTACTTTCTACACCTACACATTACCATCTGCATTGATTCCAGCAAAAATGCAACAAAATGGGGGTAAATAATTATGGTTAAACTTACTATGGAACCTGTAACTCGTATTGAAGGCCACGCAAAAATTACTGTACATCTTGATGATGCAGGAAATGTCCAAGATACCAGATTACATGTTATGGAATTTAGAGGATTTGAAAAGTTCATGCAAGGACGTCCTGTTGAAGAAGCTCCAAGGATTGTCCCAAGAATTTGTGGTATTTGTGATGTACAACACCACTTAGCAGCTGCAAAAGCTGCAGATCAATGTTATGGTTTTGATGATGATGAAATCTTACCAGCTGCTTATAAAATGAGAGAAGTAATGAATTGGGGTTCATATATGCACTCCCACGCTCTTCACTTCTACTTCTTAGCAGCTCCTGATTTTGTTTACTTCCCTGGAGATAG
>JAISTD010000038.1 GCA_031272765.1 Candidatus Methanovirga australis
GGAAACAATTTACCACTATTTTGTCCACAGATGGAAGATGAATTCTTATAAACACTCATTTATTAAACAAATACAGTGAAACCATTACAAGCCACACCCCAATAATAAAAGAATGAAAGGACTCCAAAAACCATATTATAAGACCTTTCGAAGAATTGAATATTATGCACAAAGTTTATAAAAAAACTGTAAAAAGGCAGAAATAGAAAGTGTTATAAAAAAGTATTGCATATGGAAAACCTGAAGAAATAAACTATCATGACATTTCAACAACACTATATTGAACCTAAATTTAAATCTAAGACATAGATAACAAGAGATTGAGCAGAAAAACAATATCCTACTCTAAAAAAGTATGAATGGCTTACAATCAAGCTTAGATTTATATAAAACAGTGCATAATTTCGTTAAACTCATCATTCCTTGAAAAAAAAGAATTTGAGGAAAATTACCAAAAATTGTTTTGCAATTTTTGTAATTATGAAAATTACCAAAAATCTTCGATTTTTGTAATTATGAAAATCTTCGATTTTCAGCAATCCAAAGGATTTTCAGTAATTAAGGATAATGTATGGAAAAAATATGATAAAATAACTCCAATGATGTCTATAGGATTAACAGACCACATATTGTCTTTAAAAGAGCTACTAACATATCCTTATCACAAAAACATCAGCATATAAAGGGTCTGTGTCTATAATCTTGATTAGACTAAATAGAAACTCTCTACAAAAATTATTTTCTATTTTTTCCTGTTTTTTATAATGTTCGATCAATTGTAATCACTTTGTAGTAACTTCATCTATTTACAATAACTCTCTATTTCTAACAATATAGTTTATTCAATAATAAAATTAGATAATGAAATATCCAAAAATATATTCAATTTAGCACAAATATCTTTGGAAAAGCATTCATTCTCTTAAAACCAATATCCATAAAAGTTTATAAATTCAATTTTTAAGTAAAGTTTATATATAAGATAAAACTTATATTTTGGTATAATATTTAAGTGTGAAATCTAAATCTCATGTTTCATATTAACTATTATAAAAAATTTTTTAAAAGTTAAATTAGTTGTAATGTATATTTTTTATATGTTCATCAATATTTATTAATAATGATTGATAGTTATTAATAAAATAGTGATTAATATTATTTTTAGTATATCTTAATAATAAGTGAAATTGTAAATAAAGTCTTATAAAAAATAACATAATTTATAAATAGATTATTTCTATACAATCAATACTTAACATTGTTTATACTATATGTTATTATATAAAAATAGAATTATTTTAATTATAATTAAATAAAATGATTAATAATTAACTTATTATGCTCATAAAATATTTTATTGCCTTATGAGTCATCACTATTATAAAAATAGTCTCTCTATAATATCTATACTCTATAATATCTATAAATACTTACTAAAAACAACTTTTGAAAAATATCAATGGAAGGTAAAATAATGGCGATATTTCAAGGAAAATCTAAAAGAAGCCCATCTGGTGGAAGAAATGTGACACACCGTGGGAAGAAAAAATTTGAATTAGGAAGAGATCCTACTGAAACAAGAATTGGGAAGAAAAAATTAAGAAAAATAAGAACCCGTGGAGGCAATGAAAAACTAAGATTAGCTTTAGGCAATAAAATTAATTTAGTTAATCCCACTGATAACAAAGCTTCAAAATTAGAAATTTTAAATGTCGTTGAAAATCAGGCAAATCCTAACTATGTTAGACGTAATATTATTACAAAAGGAGCTGTTGTTGAAACTGAACTTGGAAAAGCAAAAGTTACATCAAGACCTGGACAAGACGGTGTTATTAATGGCGTTCTAATAGCTAATGAATAATGTTACTTTCTTATTTATTATTTCTTTTTTTAAAATTATATTTACATAACGACTATAACTTTATAAATATTATGTCTTTTATAAATTAAAACTTATCTTTCTAATTTAATATATCTTTTATAGTATTTTTTTCCTTATCCATTACTAACATATAATTTAAATCTTTATTGAAAGGATATAAAAATGTAGGGGTAGAATTGAATTTATCACAATTAATGTATCAACTTTATGAATGGCATATTTTAAGGAAATTAAATCCAAAAAATATGCCAAAACATGTTGCCTTAATCATGGATGGGAATAGAAGATTTTCCAAAATCCAAGGCAATATTGATGTGAAAAAAGGTCACGAATTTGGTGTTGAAACCTTGGAAAAGGTTTTAAATTGGAGTATTGATTTGGGAATAGAAATTGTAACTGCTTATGCATTTTCAACTAAAAATTTCAATAGACCTAAGGATGAAGTTGATGGATTAATGTCTCTATTTAATAAAAACTTTCAAAGAATAGTTTCTCATGAAAAAATCCATAAAAATGAAGTTAAAGTTAAAGTTGTTGGTAGAATAGACCTTTTGCCTGATGAACTAAAAAGATCTATTGAAGAAGCAGAAAAAGCAACAGAAAAATATAATAAAAGATTGTTTAACTTAGCTATTGGATACGATGGAAGATTAGAAATCGTGGATGCTATAAAAAAAATCGTTGATGAATTTAAAAATGGTGAAATAGATATTAATGACATCGATGAAGATCTTGTGAGTAAAAATCTTTATACTGCGGGATTAGATGATCCAAATTTAATTATTAGAACCAGTGGCGAAGAAAGACTCAGTGGATTTTTGCTGTGGCAATCTTCATATTCAGAACTTTATTTTTGCGATAGTTTTTGGCCTGAACTCAGAAAAATAGATTTTTTAAGAGCTATACGTTCATACCAAGAAAGAGAAAGAAGATTAGGAACTTGAAATTCATATTATTGATATATTTTGATTTATATTATAGAATATTTTAATTGAGAATATATGATAGATACACACTGTCACTTAGATTTTGAAAACTTTGATAAAGATAGAGATGAAGTTATAAAAAGATCAAAACAAAATCTAACTGCACTCATAAACTCAGGGACAAGTTTTGAAGGCAATATCAGAACTTTACAACTTTCAAAAGAATACAATGGATTTATTTATCCTTCATTTGGATTTCATCCACTTCAATCTGCTAATAAAAGCTCTGAATGTGTGAATAGAGTTTTATCACAAATAAATGATTGTATTAATGAAATTATAGCTATTGGTGAAGTTGGAATGGACTTTTTTTATGTTAAAGATAAGTTACAAAGAGATAAACAGATAGATATTTTTAAAAAATTTTGCAATTTTGCTAACGAGCACCAAAAACCAGTTTTAATCCACTGTAGAGATGCTGAAAAGAAAGCATTGAACATAGTAAATCAATTTGACAATATTCCCAATGTAGTTTTTCATTGTTATAGCGGCAGTCTAAAAACAGCTAAAAAAATAGAGGATATAGGTTATTTTATGTCTGCTTCCACAATGATTGAATATTCAAAAAAACACCAGGAACTTTTTTCTGAAATTTCATTAGACAATATATTGACTGAAACTGATAGTCCTTATCTTCATCCAAGTAGAGGAAAAAGAAATGAACCTTCATTTGTCAGTTTAACCATTGACAAAATTGCAGAACTCAAAGAAATAGAAGTTTCTGTTGTTAATAAAATCACAGAAGACAATGCCAAAAATGTATTCAACATATAAAGCAAAACATGAAAAACAGAAGTAACTTCTTCTCTAAACCTCTTTTTCTAAATTTTTAATCAAACTATAATTTTAATCAAAAGCTATTGAAAATGTTTAATACTTTAAAATGCCTGATATTTAAAAAGAAGGAAAATGTTTTAACTATTTTACTGGAAGTAAACTCTTTTCTTTAAACACTTTTTTAGCAACAGTTATACCATTTATTGCTGCTGGAAACCCTGCATAAGCAGACATTTGCATAATAGCTTCCACAATTTCCTTTGGTGAATTATTCACATTTAAAGCGGCATTAATGTGGTGTTCTAATTGGATTGGAGCAGTCCCAATAGCTGTTAATGCAGCGACTGTTATTAATTCCCTTGTTTTTAAATCCAATCCATCTCGAGTATATATCTCAGAGTACGGAAATTCCACGACAAAGTTACATAAATCAGGAGCTATATCCCCTAACTCATCAAACATTTTTTCTATTGTTTCTTCATTTGTAATTTTAAGTATTTTCATGCCTTTTTCAAATCTATCGGACATTATAACACCATCAGATATTCTAATTAATATATTATTATTTTAATCATAGTCCTTGATATTAATAATTTAATTAATAAATTTTTTATATAATCTTTTATTGGTTAAAATTTATTTTTAACTTAGAAGAATTTATTCTCTGTTTGAAAATATCATTTAAACATGACTTATTTCATTATTAAATAATTGTAAAATTAATCATATCAATAAATACACTATTTAATTAAATAAAACTTAA
>JAISTD010000124.1 GCA_031272765.1 Candidatus Methanovirga australis
GTTCCACCTGGTCTCGTTTCGATCCCAGTAGTTAAGCCTGTTGTTGTTTTGGTTTTTTTTGTACTATGGATTTTATCTATGGGAATTCCATTTTGTTGCCAAACTCTCTCTTATTCATTCATGAATATTCGTTATTTTTTTATCTTTTTATTCGTTTTTATAATATTTATTTTTAAATTATATTAAATAATGTTGTCCCATATAATTTAAAAATAAATGTAAAGAATGTATTTTATTTTTTTTAATATTATATAAATATGAATGGTTTTATGTTCAGTTCAGTAATTTTTAAAAAAGTAATTAAAGCTTCGCTTGTTTTGACTATTTTATTATTTAGTAGCTTAACATTAATTTCAGCTGATGAAGTTAATGAGACGATTGAAGTGCGTATTGGGGATCAATTTACTATAAATTCATTGGAACATAGTTTTGAGTTTGATAATGAATATCTTTTGATGGTTGTTAATGGTAATGGATCTGAAACATTTTCAACACTGAAAGTGGGGAACACAACAGTATCTCATAGACTTTATCCTAAAGGAAATTATGTTACTTATAATATTATTGTTCGGGAGTTAACATTCACTGAATATATTTCGAAGTTGATAGATGATTTTTTTAATATTTTTAAATAGCTATTTTTTAGTTGTTCTTATATTCAGCGATTCTTGATACTCTTTTATTTGATTTAAATTAAATGGAGGCTTACCATTCATTATTGCTCTTGCAATTGATATTCCTGATGCTCCTGCAGACAACATATTTTTAGAAGATTCAATATCTGTTATTGAATTGTTTCCTATAATAAACATATTAGTATTTTTTTTTATTTTTTTAATAATTTCTAAGTCTCCGTAAGGATGTCCAGGTTTCATACAATCAATGTGTAAGAAACTAGTTTTTGATTTATTAATAATTTCTGAAATTTTTAGTGTATCAACTCCTTCAACATTGGCTCTTATTTTTACTGAAGTTTTAGATTTGGATTTTTTATTAAGTTCTTTAAGGAATTCTTCAAAATATTTTGGGTTTTTCATCATTGATTGACCACAATTTATATTGTTAAGTTCTTTTTGTCTACAATGTGCATTTAGTTCTATAATATCTAAATTTTTAATCTTACTAATTTCAATAATTGGATCAGGTGTTGTTGATCTTAGATTAACTGAGACCGAAACATTGAATTCTTTTTTGATTTCATTAACTTCATTTTCAATGTGATTCATAATTTCTTCTTCATCTATTTTAAATTCTTTTCTACCTCTTTTTATTATTTCTTCCCCTGCTTTTATGGTTTTTTTATCAATGTTATACCCTCCTATTGTAACCATATCAAATCCATAGGGTATTAGAAGCTTTACAAATTGCGAATCTGTAATTCCAGCCATAGGTGCAATTACAATAATAAAGAAACCTCCTTTGTTTGTTGATTTAAGTGTTTTATTTAATTAATTTGGTGGCTGTTTCATCTTCAAGAACATGAGCAATTTTATTATTGTCTCCTTCTCTTATTGTTTCCAAACCTAAGTCTGCTAAATATGCTGCATCTTCTGCATTGTTACTTCTACCTATTCCTGCTTTATGTGCTATTCCTATTTCATTTTTTATTTCTTCTATGATTTTGATTAATTCTTGAGGTGATAATCCGTTACAGGGAGACATAAAGTTATCTCCACCAATGAAGAATAATAATGCTCCTTTTTTGATTAATTTTGTCATTAGATAATGTTGAGCCTTATTTACAATAAAGTTGGTATCAAATGCAGGTAAGTTATCGGTTAGTGTTTCTGTTATTCCATTAATGTCTATATGTGCTATTTGTACATAACTATTTTTTTCATTAACAAGGCTGTCAATAGCTAAAATTTCTTTTCTTTCAGCAGACTGTGCACCACCTTTTTTTTGTAAGGCTTCTGTAGCTAATTTTTGGGCAGTGTAAGGTGTTTCTCCAGTACCTACTCCCATACTTATTGTTATTGGGTATCTATTTCTAATTGACCTTTGGATTCTAAAGTGATCTTCCTTGTTTATTCCATTTGTAATTGCAAGCATATTATCAAACCTTGTAAAGAAAACTAATCCTTTTTTAACTGCAAATTGTCTTTGAACATCTGCGTAGAGTTCTGCTTGTAATATCTGAAGGTCTGATTCATTACGAGGTTTTGGAGTGACAGTCCAAGGTCCGTAGTTATCAATTTGTATTAAAGTCATCTGTATCATTCATTTTCACCAATTAGCTACTTATTAGATAATACTACATATTTTAAATATTTATTTGAACCATTTATTTAATATTTATTTATATTTAATAATATAAAAATCCTGTTAATATATCTTATTATTTATCAATATTTTTAAATTATTTTGTTTTTATATTTATTTAAAATAATCTTTGCAAGTTTTTCTTTTATTTTTATGTTGGTCATTTTAGTGTTGGTTATTTCTACATTATCAACTATTTTCTCTATTTTTTCTTTGAATTCTGCATCTTCTTCATCAATAATAAATTTATTTAAAAAATTTTTGTATATTGAAGCTACTCCATAAGAGGATACTTCATATCCTAAGGCATTCATAAACATTCCTGCTGGTCCACTTACAGGATTGTTACCTATAATTGGTGATACAGCTACAACATAAGCTTTTTGCAATGTTTTTTCAACATTTTTCATTGAAATAATTGGAAGTATTGATGTGATTGGATTTGAAGGACCAATTATTGTTATATCCGACTCTTTTATCGATGATATAACTCCATCAGCTGGTTTAACATTGTTAAATACAATATCTTCGACTTTAGGTCCTGATTTTTCACCTATTAAAAATTGATGGAATTCTAATTCTCCAATATCTGTAACTATTTTTATTTGAGATTTTTCATTACTCATTGGGATTATTTTTGATTTAATACCTAATTTTTTCCTTTGAATATCAACTGTTTCACTAAGATTATGAGTTTTTAGTAGTTGTGTTTTTTGTATCTTTAAAGCTCTATCCTTATCCCCAATTCTGAGTAACTCTGGCGAATTTAGCTTTTTGAGTTCTTCATTGGTAATAAATGTATCATTCTTAATTCCATACCATGTTTCGTCGTTGATCATATTTGAAAATGTGTACATAACCGTATCAATGTCTGCGGCAACATATACTCCTGAAAAGTAGTCGTTCTCTAATGTATTAACTATAACATTTATTTCATTTTGGTCATAAATTTTTTTAATACCTTGTATTAATTTTGGTGTTCCTGTTCCACCAGATAGGATTGTAATCAATATAATCCCTCTTTAAGTTTATTTTATATTAATTAATAAATTCAATGATAATCAATAGTCTGGTCTAATACTTTCTATTATATTTTTTTATAGTTTTATTTTAATAATGCTTTTGTTTAAAAATTTAATTTAATATTTTAATATTCATATTCTACTTTTCTAAAAGCATCCTGCTCTTTTGGTCTAAGTAATGATTTAATTCCTTCTTCAGTATTTTTAAGGTTTATAAAGTTTGAAAATCCTCTTATAATTACTATAGGTATTCCTTCATCGGCTTGTCCCATTATTAATGATGCTGCACCAGATAATTCATCTGCAATAGCTATTTCAGTAGTTTTAAGTTCTTTACCATATAAATCTTTTTCTCCTTTCCTTCTCCATAATGGGTTAATTCCTGAAGATCCAACAGCTACTCCAACTGCACCGTTTCTAAATGCTCGTCCTTGTGTGTCGGTAATTATAACAGCTAATTCTACACCATATTTTTTTTCTAATTTTCCCCTGATTTTCGCAGCTGTTTTATCTGGATTAATGGGAATTGGTGTTACTCTTCCTATTTTAACATTTGATTCATCAATTCCTGCATTGGCACAAATAAATCCGTGCTTTGTTTCAGTTATTATGAAATCTTTTCCAATAGCTATTATTTCATTTGATTCATTAAGAATAGCTTCTACAAGTTCAGGACTTTTATTAACTTTTTCAGATATTTTTATACTTTCTTTACTTGGGTTTATTTTATTTAATTCTATAATATTATTCTCAGATTTTGATATTAAGGTTTCAGCTATTAATATGATGTCTCCATATTTGATATGGATTTTTTCCTTCTCAAGAGTTTCTATTATCACTTCAGATAAGTTTATTTCTTTGTTTATTATAGGTATATTCTCCAGTCCGATTAATTCAATTTTCATATTAATCTCCATTCAAATTTTTAAAATAGAGTTCGATAAATTCGTTTATTTTTTCAATGATTTTAGATAATATTTTTCATGTTACATTATTTCTATTAATTACTACTTTTTTTATCATGATATTTTTTTATTTTAAGATGGAGTATTACTAATTTTTTAAAATATTATAAGTATTTATACTATTAAACTCTATAATAATATTATTAAAATAAAGGAATAGTTTAATTAGCAGATAATTTTTATATTTAAAGATATTCACCTTTCTTTTTTATTAATAAATATATTATTTGTTTTTTTATATTATTTGTTTTTTTATAAAATTTAATTAATGAATCTTTTAACTATTTAATGAGAATTTAATTGGACATAATTATAGTTGAATATTTATCATTGTTATGGTAAGTTGTTGTTGAAGGGTAGTCATTGTAGGTGAAAATTTGTTAAATTATAAAAAATTAGTTAAATTTTTAGGGTTTAAACTTGGAACTTTAATGATTTTATTAATGGCTGTTTCGGTGATTAGTTTTATTTTAATTGAAATTAGCCCTACTGATCCTGTTAGAATATATGTTGGTGAGATGAGTATCAGTCAAGAAAAATTAAATGATTTAAACGAATATTGGGGTGTCAATCAATCTTTATATGTGAAAGTTGTTAATTGGCTTGATAACTTGGCTCATGGAAATTTGGGGATTTCTTTAATCTATAGAATTCCAGTTACTGAAGTTATATCTGAAAGATTCTCTGCATCATTTATGCTCATGTTTTTATCATGGATATTTTCTGGAGTTTTAGGGTTTTTTTTAGGGGTTTTGGCAGGTTTTAAAAGAGGAACTTTCATTGATAAAG
Source organism: Candidatus Methanovirga australis (assembly GCA_031272765.1). Lineage (GTDB taxonomy): Archaea > Methanobacteriota > Methanobacteria > Methanobacteriales > Methanobacteriaceae > Methanovirga > Methanovirga australis. The sequence continues at coordinate 5,039 of JAISTD010000124.1, forward strand.
GAGTTAAAATTTATTCTTATGTAATTTATGCTGCACCAGTATTTTGGATTGCAATGATTTTATTGATGATATTTTCTGTTGAATTAGGATGGTTTCCATCAGGACTTGCAGTACCAATCGGTAAAGTATCTGGAAGTGTCACATTATTAGAATGGTTACATAGATTAGTACTTCCTGTACTTACTTTAAGTATAACTGGAATAGCTCAAATAGCATTATTTACAAGAAGTAAATTAATTGAAGTTTCATCCTCCGATTATTTTCTTTTTGCTAAAGCAAGAGGCGAAAAAGGATGGTCTTTAATAAAAAGACACGGTATTAGAAATATTCTTCTTCCAGCTATCACACTACAATTTTTATCATTTAGTGAGCTATTCGGTGGAACAGTGCTTGTTGAACAGGTTTTCTCCTACCCTGGATTAGGTCAAGCTGCTGTTACTGCAGGAACTCAATCAGATATTCCTCTTTTACTTGGAATTGTTTTAGTAAGTACTATTTTTGTCTTTTGTGGAAATTCAATTGCAGACTTACTTTATAAATTCGTTGATCCAAGAATTAGGGAGAGTGAAGCCAATGACTTTTGATAAAAAAAAATTTCAAAGTCCATATTCATTTTTGTTTGGCAATATTAATTTAAGGACAAAAACATTATTGATAATAGCTTTAGTTGGACTGATATTAATCACTATTGTAATTAATAGTTTATTTATAAATTTGGATAATATTACAACTAATTTTGCCATAAAAAATTCTCAGCCTTCATTTCAACATCCTTTTGGAACTGATTGGATGGGGCGAGATATGCTTAGTAGAACTATGAAAGGATTAGGTTTAAGTGTGACCATCGGTGCTTTGGCTTCTATATTAAGTGTAGTTATATCAATATTTTTAGGTTTGTTATCTACCTTGGGAAAATATTTTGATTATACTGTAAATGGATTAACTGATTTATTTTTATCGATTCCACATATTCTTTTAATAATGCTGATTTCGATAAGTTTAGGTGGTGGAATTACTGGTATCGTAGTTGGTGTATCTTTAACTCATTGGACTTCATTAACACGACTTTTAAGGGCTGAAATTAAGCAAATTAACACATCTACCTATGTTAAAATTTCAAAAAATTTTGGAAAAACAAAGTGGTGGATTGCTAAACATCACTTATTACCTTTACTTCTTCCTCAAATTGTTGTTGGAACAATAATTGTCTTTCCTCATGCAATTATGCATGAAGCAAGTGTGACTTTCTTAGGGTTTGGTTTGTCTCCACACGAGCCAGCAATAGGTGTAATTTTGGCAGAATCAATGAAATATTTATCTAATGGGGCTTGGTGGTTGGCGTTCTTCCCAGGTCTTTCATTACTTATAATAGTCCTTTTATTCGATGTTATTGGAGATAATGTACAGAGATTATTGGATCCAACTCAAGCTAATGAATAAAATTAATATTATAGTTTATGACATTGTTTATTACAAATTAAATTATTAATATATTTCTTTAAATTAAATTTTACAAAAGTATAACCATTATTTTTTAAAAATATCTCATATAATTAGTTTATAATTAAAGAAAAGCTTCATTTTTCTAACTTATGAGTCTGTTTAACAATTATTTTGACATAAAAAATAAGGCCATATGATCCTTTAAATTGAAAATAGAGCAACTAATTTTTTAAAAAATTAAGTTGTTAGACATCCTCTTATAAAATAAAAAATTTTATAATTAAAAATAAGAATATTTAATAAATTATTAAAAATATAAAAAATTTTATCTTAAAATTACTAAATTCATAAAATTTATATTGGGAAGGATTATGCTTAAAGATGAAAACAATGAATGGATTAATGTTAATAATGAAGTTAATGATAATAAAGAAATTTATAATAAAGCCAAAAATAGAGTTCCTAAAGTATTATTAAGTGCTTCTAATATTTCTATTTCATTTTCTCAATATAGTAAAGGTTTAAAAAAAATAGTTTTAAACGTGGTTGAGAATTTAGATTTAAGTGTTCATGAAGGAGAAATAGTAGCTATTTTAGGTTCAAGTGGTTCTGGAAAAAGTTTGTTGGCTCATGCTATTTTAGGAATATTGCCTGGAAATTCTGTACTTAAAGGAGAAATGGAATATAATGGACAGATTTTAGATCAAAAACTAAAAGAAGAATTAAGGGGAAATGAAATAGCTTTAATCCCTCAATCAGTTGATTTTTTAGATCCATTAATGAAAATAGGCGATCAAATAATTGGGGATATTGAAGATGAAAAAGAAAAGGAAGAAAAAAGAAAGGAAATGATAAAAGTATTTAAAAATTATGATTTAAGAGAAGATACAGCTTACTTATACCCTTTCCAACTTTCTGGAGGCATGGCAAGAAAGGTACTGTTTTCTATAGCTTTAATAAATAATCCAAGCTTAATCATTGCAGATGAACCAACACCAGGCTTAGACGAGAAATCACTTAATGAAACATTAAACTATTTGAAAATAATGGCTAATGAAGGGAAAGGAATAGTTTTGATAACTCATGATATTCATGCTGCTGTGAGTGTAGCAAATAAAATAGCTATTTTCTATTCAGGTTATCTTATAGAACTAAATGAAACTAAAAATTTCAATAAAAATGGAGATAAACTTCTTCATCCATACACAAAAGCATTATATAAATCTCTACCACAAAATGGGTTTCAGCTATTTGAAGGTAGTCAACCGATGAATATAGAGATAGAAAACCAATGTGTTTATTATGATAGGTGTAATCAATCCATTAAAGAATGTAAATATTCTAATCCTGAACTGACAGAAATTGGCAATGGAATGAAAGTAAGATGTCATAGATTAGATAACACATATCTGAATAATAAGTAAGTGATAAGATACATGACATTAATATAATATAAATTTAATGATAACATAATAATTTAATAAATAACTAATTTTAATTTATAAGGAATATTTATGGCAAAATTAAAAGCAGACAAGATTAGTTTTAAATATAGTGGAAATAATAAATTGATTTTAAAGGATCTTAGTATTTCATTAAAAGATAATCAAGTGAAAGGTTTAGTAGGAGAAAGTGGGAGTGGCAAATCAACAATTTGCAAAATATTGGCTGCTTATGAAGATAATTTTCAAGGAAAAATTCAAGTTGATGGACTGAGTACAAATTCCAAATTTAATCCAATTCAATTAATATTTCAACATCCAGAAAAAACAATGAATCCAAAATGGAAAATGAAACAAAGTCTTGAAGAATCATGGAGTGCTGATAATGATATTTTAGAAAAATTTGGAATTAAAGAATCTTGGTTGAATAGATGGCCTAATGAACTTTCTGGTGGAGAATTACAAAGATTTTCAATTATCCGGGCATTAAATCCAAAAACGAGGTTTATAATAGCTGATGAAATAACCACAGGATTAGATGCTGTTACTCAAGTACAGATATGGCAATTACTTTTATCAATAGCCAAGGAAAGAAAGATGGGAATTTTAGTTGTTAGTCATGATAAACCATTAATAAATGAAATTTGTGATGAAGTAGTTTATTTAAATGATATAAATAATGTTTAATTACTAATATAATAATTTTTTATTAAATTAATTTTAATAAAAGATTATTTATAAAAAAAATAATATAATTAAGTAATTAAAATGAAAATTAAGAAGTTAAATCAAGTTTAAAAAATTAACTAAATATTTTTAATTAAACTCAAAAAATTTCGCAAAACACTATATAGTTTTAAGTTATATATAAAAAAATGTTTATTTAATATTTATTCTATTCATGAAAATAAATTCACAAGTCATACAATTGAATATTAATATTAAATAAACTTATTTTTTTTAGTAGAGTGTAATGAATACTTTAATTAAATTATTAGTTACAAATTTAGTTATAAAACTTATTGTAAATTATAAGTAGTTGAATCATAGTTGTAAATTGGTTATAATTTTTTGTAAATAGTAAAATAATTCTTTAAAATGGATTTTATTATTTTTAAAAAAGAAGTTTTGATGAACCTTAACTTGTTAAGTTAGAAAATCTTGATCTTCCATTTTCTTAAACTTTTCTTACTTTTTAGGTAAATTAGAGAACTTCAGTTTTCGTCATCGAATGAAATTAGAACTTAGGAGACAAAAGTCTTTGTTTCTTTAAAGCAAAGTGAGAAACTTAGGAACCAAAGGTTCCGTTTTAAAAGGTTCTTATAAAGATTAAACGGGATAATTAATGATTGAGTATGAGCGATTTAAAGAGTTTATAATTAAGGTATTGAAAAGAGATATTGGAAATAATATTGATCAAAACAAAGCTATTTCTTCTGAAGTAGATAAATCTTTATTTATTGTGGCTGGTCCAGGTTCAGGGAAAACAACAGTCATGGTTTTAAAAATTCTTAAGTTTGTTTTTGTGGATGGTGTTCAAGCAGATGAAATAATAGCTACAACTTTTACTAATAAAGCTGCAAAAGAATTATATTCTCGTATTTTAGAATGGGGAACATTATTGAAGGAAGCTATTCTTGAAGAGACTAATATGGATGATGAAATATTAAACAAATTAGAAAAAATTGACTTTAGTCAGTTAGTCACTGGCACAATTGATAGTATAGCTGATGAATTACTTAAAATTTACAGAGAACCAGGTGCAGAATTACCAATTATTATTGAAGATTTTGTTACAATTTCAACAATGGTTAAAACAGGACTTCTTAACAAAGATAGATATTTAAATAAAGACTTGCAAACCTATCTTGGAAAATTTGTGAATCAAGAGAAAGTAACAAACCCATCTAAAATGAGTGAAATTTTATTAAATATGAAGAATAGGTTGTTTTATGATCAGGTAGATATAGAATTACTTAAAACAGAGGCTGATGATAATGGGACTATAATTGCATTAGATGCAATTTCTGATTATGAGAAACATTTAAATGAAAGAAATATGTTTGATTTTCCGATGTTAGAATCAATGTTTTTAGATAAGTTAAATTCCAATAGATTAAATGATTTTTTAAAAAATTTAAAGGTACTTTTAGTTGATGAGTATCAGGATACTAATTTAATACAGGAAATGATTTATTTTAGAATAGCTAAATCAGCTATTAATAATGGAGGAAATATAACTGTTGTTGGGGATGATGATCAATCTGTTTATAGATTTAGAGGAGCTACAGTAGATTTATTCACTAACTTTAAGAAAAGAATAAAAGAAAAATTGAATATTGATGTTGATGAAGTTAATCTTTCAACAAATTATCGCTCTACTGAAGACATTATTGACTTATGTAACCATTTTCTATATTTGGATGATGAATATCAAAATGCGAGAGTTAATGAGAAACCTAAAATTGAGGATGCTAAAATAAAAAATAAAACTATTCCAATATTAGGCATGTTTAGATCAGATGAAGAAACATTGGCTCATGACTTATCTATTTTAATAAGAGATTTAATTAAAAATAAGGAAGTTAAACGCAATGTTAAAAAAATTCTTAAACCAAAAGATAGTGTTGAATATCATAAGGAAGTAACGATTGAGTTAGATGAAAAAAATGGTTCTCATAAGGATATAGCAATTTTAACTTACTCGCCTAAAGAATACTCCTTTGGCAATCCATTGTTTCCCTATCATTTGAGAAAAAACTTAAAAAAATTAAAAAATCCTATTGAAGTCTTTAATCCTCGTGGTCAGGATTTACACGAAAATAACTCTGTAGCTATTTTATGTGGATTAATTTTAGAGTGTATCGACCCAGAAGGTGTGATTCAAAAGAAATTAAAGAAACTTCCTAAAATAGCCAATGTAAATATGAAAAAATGGAGAAAAAGAGCTATTGAGTTTATAGATTCATTTCCTGCGCCAAATACTCCTATTTCACTAAGAAATTTTGTTAATCATTGGATAGAAAGAATTCCTTATGATGAAAGAGGGTTTTCGCAATGGCCTAAAACAGCGAGTTTAATTGATTTAACATATAAATTAATATTATGGCTTCCTGAGTTTCAAAATGATCCTAAAAAATTAATTTATCTCAGTGCTATTACAAAAACAATTAATCAAACTGGTTTTGTAAACAAGTTTTCTGCAAAAATACATTTTAATAAGAAGAATTTAGAGTATGAATCAATTGAAGAAGCTATTTGGAATATATTCGTTCCTATTGCCACTGGTGGAGTTTTTATAGATGAAAGCTTGTTTGAAACTTCACCAGACGAACATATTAATATAATGTCTATTCACCAATCAAAGGGATTAGAGTTTCCTTTTGTGATTGTGGATGTCGGTTCAAGGTTTAAAAAAAATAAAGTTAAAACATCTTTCTTAAGATTTCCTAAAGATGATGGAGAAAAATTCACCTTACTTGAAGATGAAATTAGAGTTTACAGTCCTCTTGGAAAAGGAGATAGATCCAAAAAAAATCGTGAGTTCGATGATTTAACACGACTTTACTTTGTTGCCTTCTCACGTGCAAAAGATGTTTTAATGTTAATTGGGTTAAATTCTGCATTAGATGGGTACATACTTGATGAAGATAAAAAAGAAATACCTAATGTTGCATTAGGTTGGAGAAGAGATAAAAAATTTGTTGGGTTTGATGAAGTACTATTAATTTAAACAATTATTTATTCATTTTAATAAAAGATAAAGTAAATCAATATCTTTTTTTGTTATTAAATATTTTTATCATCAGTAATAGTAAAAATTTCAACGAAAAAGATAATTCCTAAACTTTGATAAGTCTTACAAAATTCACTATTTAATATTCATACTATTTAGAACATACAAAATACAAGCAGGAACAACTATTATAGTAAAACTAAGAAATCAGAAACCAAAAGAAAATTCAGGACATACACATGATTATTTAGAATATTTAGCTTTATTCATGGAATGAAGCAATATAAGAAAAAACTCCACAAAAGTTTACAACTTTAGATACTTTATGGTTTTATATTTTCAATATTTCACATTTAAACCTTTAAAATCAAAATAAAAATGTAATACTTTAATTTAATTTCATATGAGTTGTGAAAAAATAGATAGACTTGCACAAAACACCAAAAGAATAAAAATTTTTCATTAATCTGTAAAAATAGAACAAAATTTATAAGATTTCAAAAATGACTATAATAGAAATATTCAAAATAAAGTAATATTTTTTATTTTGAGTTATAATATTTTTATTTTTAATTCAATTGTTTGTTTTTAATTATATCTCTTTTGAAGACCAATATAAATTTATTAATTAAAATAAATATGTGATTTAATTATTTTATTAATCAACTATATTAAAATTAAATTAAAATAAATAGAGCAAATAAAAATAGAACGATAAAATAAAAAAGTAAATTTATTAAATCCTTGAAATAAAAGATTAAATAGAACTTTTATAAATAAATATTGATTAAGTGATTACTGTGGGAGTAAAAATAAAAGATATTTTAACAATTGAAAATATAAACCTGAAAGATTTGAATGGAAAAACAATAGCTATTGATGCAGCGAATATAATATATCAATTCTTATCAAGTATTAGGCAAGCGGATGGAAACTTATTAATGAATAAAGAAGGAAACATAACTTCTCATCTAAGTGGACTATTATATAGAACATCATCCTTTGTAGAAAAAGGAATAAAACCAATATATGTCTTTGATGGCAAACCATCACAATTAAAAGAAGATACACTCTCAAAAAGAAGGGAAATAAAAGAAAAGTCTGAGAAAAAATGGAAAGAAGCATTAGAAGAAGGAGACACAGACACAGCTCGTAGATATGCCATACGAACATCAAGAATGTCCACATACATAATCGAAACATCAAAAAAATTGCTGGATTTAATGGGTGTTCCTCATGTACAAGCTTGTGGTGAAGGAGAAGCACAAGCAACCTATATGGTAACAAAAGGAGATGCTTGGGCTGTTGCTTCTCAAGATTATGATTGTCTACTATTTGGAGCACCAAGAATTGTTAGAAATCTCACATTAAATAACAAACAATTAGAATTCATAGAATTGAAAAAAGTTTTAAATAATCTTGGGTTAAGTAGAGAAGAGCTTATTGATGTTTCATTAATTATTGGAACAGATTTTAATCCAGGAATAAAAGGAATAGGACCTAAAAACAGTCTTAAAATAGTTAAATCACAGTCCTTAGAAAACTATTTAAAAAATACAGAAGAAGATTTAGGTAGAAATCTTTATCAACTAAGAGATTTGTTTCTTAACCATCATGTAAACAAGGACTATGAAATTAAATGGAAAAATATCACTGAAGAAGAACTAATTGAGTTTATGTGTAATGAAAATGGCTTTTCAATAGATCGTGTTTCAACAGCTATTAAAAAAATGAAAAAATTAGATACTAAACAAAGAAGTTTAGAGGACTGGTTTTAGTTTTCGTCAATGTTTTGAGCTGGGTCACAATCCATATTTCAACTTTTTACCAATTTCAAACTTTTAATTAAATTCAGTTAAATTTGATATAACCTTGATTTTAGCTTTATTTAAGAAAATAATGATTAGTAAGTTAAAATTTTGGATTTAAAAACTAAATTTATCCTTCAAATTGAATTTGAAATATTGAGTTCTATATTTTTATCAAAGAAGTATTGCAAGATATTCAAACTCAAATTTAAATTCATACTTGTCATAACTTTTCATAATTTAAAACATAGTATTTCTTCGTCTGATTTTTTATCATAATATTTTAAAGGTTTATATTATGAGATATTGAAAACATGAAACAGTAATATATATAAGTATGTTTATGCAATACTTAAATGAGGTCATGATTTTGAGATTTGCATAAAATTTATAAAAAACGAGTTTCGTTTGTGAGTACTTATCATTACAAGCTTATAAATTACAAAGTCTAGATTGATGCCATTTAAGGCTTTGACACTACCTTTTTCATAATATTTTGTTAAATTTTCAATTTCTATTATATTTGCCATTTTAAAACCTGTAGTTTCCTTATTTTTTTCATTTTATTATTTATTCATATTTTAAAGCTTCTGTTGGTGATAATCTACTTGCTTTAATAGCTGGGAATAATCCACCTATCAGTGCAATGCCAATGACTATTAAAAATGTATATGTAAAGACATTAGTATCTAAGGTTTGTAGAAAGCTGATGAAGTCTAAATTTAAGTTGGCTTTTGTGGTTTGTATTTCAAAGTTGATTATGAGACATGTTATTGAGCCTATTAAAAAGGAACAGATAGAGAGTATGAATGTTTCGCCAAGTATCATAGAAAATATTCTTTTTGATTTCCACCCAATAGCTTTTAAAAGACCAATTTCTTGTGTTTTATCATGTACAGACTTAGTTATAAAAATAAGAATCATTATAATTGCAATAAATTCTGGAATTAGCTTATACGTAAGATCAGGTAAAAAACTAATGGTACTTTTATCTTCAGATACATGGAGGCTTAGGTTTCTTTTTTCTTCACTTTCATATTTTTTTTCTATATTTTCTGCAATTTTTGTGATGTTATAGTTTGGTTTAACTTTTATATGAATCTCCCATAATATATCACGATTATTTTGTTTTCCTCCATTTTCTTGTTTTACAGTCTCAATATCTAATACATTTTTTAGAGAAGTGTATGATTCACCATATTTTTTGTCAGTGATGCCAACAACCTCATAGTCTTCATTAGCTATTGAAACACTGTCTCCAACATCCTTATTTAAGACTTTCATTTCTTTTTTAGATAAAACTATCTCTTTCTTATCATCATCAAACATCCGACCTTTTATGATATTTATCTTCATTAATTCTTGTTCTGATGATTTAAACCCTGTAATTGTGAGAATATTGTTATTATTCGAATCAAAATTATTATTTGGATTAAAACTTGTGGTATATGTTCCTACTACTCCATCAACACCTTCTTCACTTTTTAACATGTTAATTAAACTTTCATTCACATATAATTTAATATCTTTTTTACCAATAATATAGCTATTACCATTACCACTTGCTGTATCTGTTAGTGTAATATCAGTTTTATTGTCCATGATGATGAAATTACTAACATTATCATTTGATATTCCCAGTATCATAAAGTCAGTATCCATATACTTTTCCCTGACAAAACCAACATTTAATCCAGAAAGAAGAATCAAAATGATAGAAATAGTCATGCCTGAAATTACGAACAAGGTAGCGGATTTCTTTCTAAATGAACTTTTAAAAATAAATTTGCTAAATGACATTGAAGTGTTCCTATAACTCTTTTGGCAAGGCTCTTAAAATTTTTGATAATAAGAAGGTAATATATTGTTAATCCTGCCTAAAATTTCAGTTAGAATCGTTTACTACTTTTCCATCTAAGATGTTGATGATTCTGTTGGATTGATTTGCAACATTGGAGTCATGAGTTACAATGATTAATGTGATGTTTTCTTTTTCATGAAGATCTTTTAATAGCTGGATGATTTTTTGTGAGTTGTCTGAGTCTAAAGATCCTGTTGGTTCATCAGCAAGGATGATTGAAGGGGAATTGATAAGTGCTCGTGCAACAGCTATTCGTTGTCTTTCACCACCAGATAACTTCACAGGAGAAAATTTAGCTTTATCTTCTAAACCAACACTTTTCAACAATTCTAATGCCTTTTTTCGCATTTCATCTGATGATGTTTTGGATTCATAGGCTGGAAGTTCAATATTCTCAATAGATGATAGCATTGGGAGAAGATTATCTAATTGAAAAACAAATCCGATGGTTTGTGAGCGGAATGTGCTTAAATCTTTCTTTGATAGAAGGTTGTGACCATCTACAATGATTTTACCTTTATCTCCTCTATCTAAAGCACCGATCATGTTGAGTAGTGTGGATTTGCCTGATCCAGATGGACCCATAATAGCTACAAACTCACCTTCTTCAATTGTTAGATTGATGCCATTTAAGGCTTTGACACTACCTTTTTCATAATATTTTGTTAAATTTTCAATTTCTACTATATTTGCCATTTTAAAACCTGTAGTTTCCTTATTTTTTTCATTTTATTATTTATTCATATTTTAAAGCTTCTGTTGGTGATAATCTACTTGCTTTAATAGCTGGGATTATGGAACCTAACACAGCCATTATAAGAACTATACCAAATGCTCGCAAAAAAGTCTCAATAGATAAAGAGTCTAAGTACATGAAAAAACTTACTGCATAATCTGGTCTCATATTATTCATTTCAAAAGTGATTAAAATTACTAATATTGAAGCAATGAAGAAAGATAATATGGATAATATGAATGTTTCAATAAGTATCATCAGAAATATTCTTTTTGATTTCCATCCAATTGATTTTAAAACACCTATTTCACGGGTTCTATCACCAACAGACTTTAACATGATAATTAGAGTTAATAAAATACCAATAAGTACAGGAATATAGTTAAATATGATCTCAGTTATTCTATCACGATGCTTATTTTCAATGGCTTTTTTCTCATCAGGTCCTTCAACCATTAATGATTCATTGGAAAATTCATTTTTCAAATCTTTTGTGATTTGAGAAGCATTTTCACCTTTTTTAATTTTAATATAAATATTTTCAGGTTGCATAGAATTTTTAGGCTGTATTGAATGTGCATTGTTTACATTGCCCTGCCTTTCAATATTCACTAAATTATCCATAGATTCTATTTCTTTAACATTTTTTACAGAAGTATAACTAGAAATACCGCCTTTAAAAGTTGTTATCCCAACAATCTCATAACTATCATTATTAAATAAAAGATTTTCACCAATAGTTTTATTCTGCCTATTGGAATCACGATAAGATAAGACTATTTCTTTTTTATTATCATCAAACATTCTACCTGCAGAAAGATGTATTTTCATGAAATCAATATCTTGTGAATTGACTCCATTGAGTAATATACTCTCTTTTTTATTAAAGCTCCAACTTGTGTGATAGCTTCCCACCACTTTTTCAATCCGATTATCTTTTTTTATTTCGTCCATTAAATTTTCAGTTAGGTTGTGTATAGGAGAACGACCATCATCATCAATCTCAAGCATTGATCTGCTTGGAATTGTTATATCTGAAGATACTTTTTCATACATGTTATCATTAATATTTGCAGAAATTGCGAAAAAGAGAATTAAAAATATTGGAATACTAATACCTGTTAATGTGTAGATTATACGAGACTTTTTTCTAAATGAACTTTTAAAAATAAATTTGGCAAATGACATAATAATACTTACTCCTAAGAAATACTTACTCATTATTATTAGTGATCTTATTATAATTTTATTAATCAATAATTTAATTAACAATTATAGTATTTTGCTTAATTTTATTAACATCTATATTTTTATTATTTTTCAAATGATTTAAAGAATAATTTTTCATATATTAAGCTAAATGATGTTAAAATAGATGATTTTAATAAATGATAAATTTTAATTCATTATACTACTAATTAGCTATTGCTATATATAGTTTACTAAGATATTATCATTTAATCCGTGATTATTTAATTAATTAGTATATATAACATTTTAAAAATTCAAGTGAACTTTATCAAAGGAGTTCAAATTTTATAAAAACAGGGGTATGGTTTGATCCTAAAAATTCAGCATCTACATTTTGGAATAGCTGTCTTGTCTTGAATATGAGTATAACTATCTTGTAAATAAGTCATATAGGTACCAAAAATTAAAATTACCAAAAATAAAACGAGATAAAATTCCTTTTAGCAGACTTCTTTTTTTCATTTATACGACACTGATTAAAATATGAAGTTTCAAGTATTATAACTTTCATTAAAATATACTATATCTTTGATATTTTAATAGAAACTATCATAAAGCATTTATATGCCTTGTGTATATATTATTGCATAATATGAGGCTATGATTTTGAGATTTGCTAAAACTTCAAAGAATCCTTCATAAGGTTTTTTAGCCTAATTCAAGCAAAAAAGGTGATTATATGAGTTTGCCATTCCCAAGACCACACCTACCAATACCAAAACCATAATAGTAAAGTCATATGGCTTTGAGGGCATATTTTTACATGGGTATTAACATGCCACCCATTGAATTTTTTACAATGTCAAAATAAGATTAACTTTAGAAAAAAATGTATTTGATTAACTTTTAAAGTCAAAATAGCTAAAATTTTAAAAAACTGTTTATCGATTGACAGTCAAGTGTTAGTATCTTAAAATCTTATATTTTTTATTTTATTAATATCTAATTCTGCAGTATCTGCTATTGACATCACCGCCATTACTCCTGCTTGAGTTGGATCAGTTACTATGATATCTGCTTCATTTTTTGCAGATCCAACCATATTTAGACTAATGACATTAATACTCTGCTCTTCTTTAATTTTCTTTACAGCATTGCTTATCTCACCACCCATTATAGAACCAGCGAGAACAAGTGCACGGACTCTTGGAAGTCTTGTAATCGCGTTTATGGCATCAGATATTTCTTTTTCACCGACAAGTGGAATTGTGTCTACACTTATCCTTTCTCCTCTAAGATTATGTCTATCTGCTTCTGTTATAGCTCCAGTTGCTACTTGGGAGACTTGAACTCCTCCACCTATAATAATGATTCTTTTTCCGTAAATATCTATTAGTGAACTATGAACTTCAATAGATTTAATAAATTTTAAGTGTTTTAGGGTTTTAACAACATACTCCACATCTTCCACATTTTCCAATTCTAAATTTATAGATCCAAAATTGTTTTTTTCAAGATAAAGGTGAGTGTATACAATATTTAAGTTCATTGAAGATAATTTTTTTGTTATTTCATTTAAAACGCCTTGTTCTTCAAGGGTTTTGATTGTCATTGCGATTTTCATTATTAATTCTTCCATTATGCTTTATAAAATTTTTATATAATCATTTTTTTTTTAGTTCATATTTGATAATCAATAAGATAAATTGTTTAATGAATGAAAAATGTATGATTTGTTAAAAAGTTATTTAATAATTGTTATTATAAATAGGCTGTGCAATAATTCCAATTTCAATGAACAATGTTATATTATTTAGTTAAATAATTATAAAAAGTATATTTTTATTTTAAAATCTACTTAATTGTTCAACTTAATATATATGAT
>JAISTD010000061.1 GCA_031272765.1 Candidatus Methanovirga australis
ATATCTAATGCTCCACCTTGACCAGATGCACTATTACCAGTGAATTTCACACCTGTGGCACTAATCACACCATTACATAATTCAATAGCCCCACCAACATTAGCCTTATTGTTATTAAAATTAACATTCACTAAATTCGCATCCAAGTTAGTTCCTTGAGCTACTGCATCTGTGGATCTGCCTTCACGACTAATAGAATCATCAAAATCTATTGCACCACCACGGTAAGATGCAGAATTACTATCAAAGACTGTGTCTTTCACCAAAAACTTGCACTTATTCCAAGTTTTAATAGCACCACCACTACCATCACCACTACCTCCACTATTAACTGAATCAGCTTTATTAGCAATGAACTTAGAACCAGTTATTTCAGTATCATTACTGGTTGCAATAGCACCACCACGATTAACCTCACCAGAGTTAACACTACTTTTAGCTTGATTACTGTTAAAGTTAGATGAGCTAATGGTTAATGTTCCAAGGTTTTTAATAGCTCCACCCCCACCATAATAATAACCACCATCAGTAGCTTTATTAGAAGTGAAATTAGAACCTACAATATTTAAAGTCCCAGTACTGTATATAGCACCTCCACTACCAGCAACATTATTATCAAAAACAGACCCTATAATATCAGCATTACCAGCACTATTAATAGCACCCCCATTAGAATTCTCTTCTTTTGAAGCAGCAGTATTATTAATGAATTTACAACCCCTAACAACAGCAGCAGACTTTGAATTAAAAGCACCATCACTATTCTGAATCGTGGAATATTCCATGTTGAATTTAGAACTACCTAATACAACAACAGCTATATTTCTATGATTATCTAAAATAGAACCAGAAATATTAAGTATAGAACCATTATCACTAACAATAGCTCCTCCACCAACTTGATTACCAACAGCATTGTATCTAATACTACAATTCTTTAAAGTAGAATTAATAATATTAGCATCTCCTTTGTTATATAAGACACCACCACCTAACAACTCAGAATCATCATAATAATCTTTAGTGGCGACAGATTTACTGAACTCAGTAGCAACAGAAGTGAAGTTTCCACTGTTCCACACAATACCACCATTCTTATAAGCAGTATTCTTATAGATATTGGTATTAGAGACTGTGAAATTACCTGTACTATAGAACACACCACCATTGGTATTGCTTGTCATATTGGTGAGCTCACAATTAGAGACTGTGCAAGTTCCAAAATTAGCTATTGCACCCCCACAATTTTCGGCTTCATTATCAGAAATAACTGCACTACTAATTTTACAGTTGCCTGTATTGTATATGGCACCAGCATATCCATCATCTTCATATCTTAAAAGAGCAGTATTTTTTGATAAATTACAGTTGATTATATTTAAGTCACCTGCATTGTTAATACAAGCACCATTTTCACCTTCAACTCGACCATTATATAAGTTCAATTTTTCCATACTAACTTTAGATGTTTGATCTATATTGAATAATCTACCAATTCTAAGAGCATTAATAATAACACCATCACCTAAGCCTACAAGAGAAATATCTTTACCTATAATATTAACATTATAGTCTCCTGGTTTTGAATATACCCCAGGATTAAGATAAATTGTTCCTTTTGTAGTTATTTCATCCACAGCTTCCTGAATTGATTTACCATCAGGACTGATAGTAATCATATCATCAGCCAATGGATTAACACTAACAGCTTTAGACAATGCACCAAAATTTAATGTATTTGGTGATTTATACAAATCTAATTGATGAGCATTGACTGAACATAACAAACCAACAAATGCCACCAATAACAAAATTTTACATATATTCATATTATATCACATTACCATTTCTTATTTATATTAATTAATAAACTATATCTTATTTTTTAATAAATTAAATTGAAGAGAGAAAATGAGTAAAATATTTACTCCCTCTCTTTTAATATCAAAAAAGATATTATGTTTAAAATCCAATTCTTTGTGTACCATCACTATTAAGCAGTGGTGAATGAGATTCATCGTATAAATAACGAGTACCACATCCGTGTCGATACTGACCTTTTTCATTTGGAACATTTGATATGAAATCAGCACCATCATTAAGAACTAATGTACCGTTCTTAGGAACAAGAATTTGTACTGCATCTTGTGGTGCCCATTCATCATGGGCAGGTATTATGAAACTTTCTTTCACAGTTCCATCACCATAGTAACTGGTAACATTCACAGCTTCAGGAACACCATTTGAAACAATCACAACTGAACAGTCTGCTGGTATTGATTTTGCAGATACTAAAGCAACTGCACTTGCAACCATTAACACAGCCATTAGGACCCCAAGGATCTTATTTGTCTTCATACTTTTCACCTCCTCTTCTAAACTAATCAAAATATATATATTTTAACAGTTTTTCATGGAAAAAAACCATTTTTTTTGTGATTATTACATACAACTAAAAATAATAATAATTTATCTATTAATTTTTATAATAATTTAGTCATTAGTAAAATCACAAAAAATAGTCTTTAATTTATAATATATAAAGTTTTTTACTATTGGGTCTATAGAAAAAATATGAAAAAGCAGGATAAACAACTTAAAAATATAATAATAACCAAAAGATATTATAAATAATATTTTAAGAGCTATTTTATAGTTTATTTTAAAAATAAATATTTATAAGCATTATAATCTGAATAATATGTATTTCTTGACATTGAATTTATTTATAAAATGTATTAAATATTAATTTCATTATTTAAAGATTTATTAATTGTAATTATTTCATAAATAATCCAAATAATTAGTTTAATTGAACAATAATTGATTAATCATAGGAAATGTAATATTAATTCAATGAGCAATGAAAAGTTTAGTTATATTACATACAATGGAAAACGAGAGTTATAATAATCTTAAATATTTAAAATTTGCCACCAGCATCAATAACAAAACTTCACCTGTATTATTTAAAGAAACTCATTCTCCCACCATTACTTGAAATTACATTAAGATCATCTATATAATCCATAGCCAACCTTTTAAATATTTATATTCTTCATTTTGAGCTTATAGTATGATAGTATCTTTTACCTATTATCAATCCCATATGTTTTATTAAATTTTTAAAAAAAAAACTTTAATATTTCTTTAAATTAAAAATTAGGAAGTTTCAAGAATAATATTTTTAATAAAAATGCTATAAATTGATAAAACATTATATTCCTTGTGCTATAAACTTTATAAAATAGTCCTTGCCAAGGTTTACTCATCTAAATTTCCTTGAAGAGAAAAGCCCCCAAAACTAAATAAAAATTTGATGAATATTCGCTGAGAAATTTCCACCAACACATTTAGGCACGCATAAAAAAATTTGTTATAAAACACATAATATCTATTTTTAATCATTTATTAAATAATATAATTCCTTGTATATCTTTTAATTGATTGATCAACATCAAAATATTATGCTAATTTAAATATTTAAATGATAATTGTTGGTTAGAGATTTTAAGAATAATAAATTAACACAAATAATGAACATGAATATTTGAGGAGAGGGAATATATACTTAGTGTTTTGTTATAGTATGAAATTTTATTTATTAACATAAATGTGTTCTATTACTTTGTTCTAAGAGTATCTATAGCTTTTTTAAACTCTTGATTAAAAATTAATACTTCTTCTTTAGGAATAGAAAAACTAACTCTAAGATATTTATCACCAAAACGTGAACTTGTATAATTTCCACCTCTTGTGAATATGTTTTTATCTAAGAGATATTCTGCAAGTTTCTCTGAATCAATCCCTGTTTTTTCAATGTCAATAGCTAACATATTTCCATCAGAAGGATAATTCACAATAAAAACATCATCAATATCATCCACAATTGATTTGATTAATTTTTGGTTGTCTCTCGTAGTCTCCACAATATTTCCTAACCATTTATCTTTAGATCTTAACCCAGCTATTGCTCCTGCCTGAGCAACAATATTTGTCCCTAAATCATTTATTATTATTGATTTAACAGCAGATACAACTTCAGAATTAGATATCAAAGCACCAATCCTCAACCCTGCCATTCCAAAAATCTTTGAAAAACTATAAATAGTTATACTATTATTTGGAGCATATTTTGCTACAGAATAATGCTCTCTTGCAAAATCTTTATAAGTCACATCATGAATTAGATAAATATCATTTTCAATAGCTATTTCAGCGAACTCTTTAATCTCTTTAGAAGTGTATGAAGTACCTAATGGATTTAATGGATCGATAAGAACAACAACTTTAGTGTTCTCGTCCATATTATCTTTAAACAGTTTTGGTGTTAATTTGTAACCACATTCCTTATTGTAGATAGGAACTTGAATAACCTTATTAGCAAATCTACTTGCAAAATTATCTATAATCAAATAACCAGGATCAGGAGTGATCACATTATGATGAGGTTCTAAAATAGCATTCATAGCAAGATAAAGTGAGTCTGTTCCACCAGAACTTATTAAAATATCACTATCCTTTAAATCCAAGTCATCTAATATTAACTTTTTAAGTTCTGAAAACCCTTCAGAAGGAGGATATTTAGAATATTCTCTATTTTTCAAACACTTTGCCATTCCATTATAAATATAATCTTCTTTATGTAGATGGTTAGTATTTTGACCCATCCAAATCATGTTTTTATTGTTAAATAGATATTCAAAAAAATCGTTAGCAGAATCAAACCCTTTAGGAATATTTTTAACAGATCTACTATATTTCTTTTCTTTAAACATTATACCACCAAAATATTATAAATTATTAATAAAAAAACTGGTATTATAATCTTTGATATTAATAATTTAATTAATGAATTTTTTATATATTTTCTATTGTTAAAAATTTATTCTTAACTTAGAAGAATTTATTCTTCCTTTTTGAAAATATCATTTAAACATGATTTATTTTATTATTAAATAATTTAAAATTAATTATATTAAAAAATATATTATTCAATTAAATAAAATTTAAAATAAAATAGTATTATATTTTATTTAAAGTTCATTAATTAAAAAATCATTTCAATGCCTATATTTAAAAACATTGATTAATCTTTAAAGAATATTCTATATTTCTTGATATTTATACTTTAATCACTTTATACTAAAACTAATTCTAAATAAAATCTAAACTTATAGTATAGAGAGTTTCTATTAACCTACCAAAAATAGCAGATGTTATAATACATTGTTTAAAGAATTTAATTAGTCAAAAATCTGTGGTTTTATACTGGATACATGAATTGAGGATAAGAAGCATTTCTGCAAGTAGAATAAATCCTAAAATGAAATATTTTGAATGGTCAACTGTACACGATAAAGCTTTACAAATAATTGGCAACTTTTAGAGAAAGTATTAACAAAATCATAGAGCTTAAAAAATTGAATGCACAGCTATTTAACTAAATAATCCAATTGTCATGAGTTCTCTTAAGGAAATTATGCTCCACTTAACGGATAGCCTTATGAAAAAATTAGGGAAACCTCCCAATGTCATCAACTTAACGATTTTTATTTTTAAGACTATTGTCATGACAACTTAGTTTTGAAGTTTAATTTATATAATTTTAATCTTTGACAACATATCTAATTCTACAAAATCCATTAAGTTTTCTTGGTTGTAAAAATTTTGAAAAATATTTTGCTCTTTTTCCAAAGTTTATTCCAAAATCTAAAATATTGAATAGTGTTGTTCATTATTTAAACGAATTTAATCCCACCAATTTCATCAACTCCACCATAAAACTCAAAAGACAATGGATCACCCCATTATATTATTTGATTATAGTTTTTCTAACTATAGCAATTTATATTTTAACTATCTATTTAAAATTATGGGTTTATTTTAGGTTCATGAGATTTAATTAATTCATAATATCTTATAAAATAAAATTTAATGATTATTTAAAAAATTAGCTGATTTTAAAATGTTTTCTTTACTATATGGAACAAGATCATCTAAAAAGTTCATAAATTCTTTTGTAAGTTCATTACTCTTATGAACATTCTCATCCTCGCCATTTATCTTTAAAACTTCACAAAGAGTCTCAATAGTTTCACTATCAATATTATTCATGAACGGGTATAAAATTTTTATTTTAAAATCATTTTCAGAATTAAGATATTGTGGATAGGATTTTAAACCTTTTCCAGATAAAATAGCTGATAAAATAGAATTAACTTCTTCATCCATAGATATTGATGAAACTACACAATCAATATTGTTATCCTTTAAAAATTCAGATGTTTTTTTAGATTTAATTAAATCTTGATATGATTTAAACTTAGAATCAATGAATTTCACCCCATATTTTCTTAAATATGGTTCTAATAGTATATTTGATAGAATATCTCTTTTGATATGGTTAAAAATTAGAATATTATCTTTAACATTGATTGAATGAGATAATGATTTTGAAGCCTTAGCAGCTGTCCTCTGAAAAAGTGTTGATCTCAAAACATTCACCTCAGGAAACTTATTCATGAAAATTTCCTCTTTTTTCTTAGAAAATTTAGAAAATCTTAAATTGTTTATGTAGACTTCATATTCATAAAGTGAAATAAATCTTGTATCTACTCCAATTCTTCCTAAAAATTTTAATACATCTTTTTTATTCATTATAATCATTAAGTTGTATATTCACCATTTATTTTTACATATTCGCAGGTTAAATCACAGCCAAATGCATTTGCCATTTCATCACCCAAATATAATTCCACAATTATCTTAATTTCTTTATCTTTCATGACTTCTTCAGCTTTTTTAAGATATTTAGTGCCTTCAAAAGCTAAAACTTGGCTGTTTTCCACTAAGTCAACTTTTTCCTCATTATTTGAAATAGCTATTGAAATATTATCTGGATTAATATCAACACCAGAATACCCTACTGCTGCTGCAATTCTTCCCCAATTAGGATCACAACCAAAAATAGCTGATTTAACAAGAGGAGATGATATTATGGATTTAGCTATTATTTCAGCATCTTCATGAGTTTTAGTGCCATTAACTTCCACTTCTAAAAATTTTGTTGCTCCTTCACCATCAGTAGCCATCATTTTAGCTAACTGGATACAAAGATATTCTAATCCTTCTTGGAAGTTATAATCTAAACCTTTATCTTCTGTAACATCAATTTCTCCAGTTGTTATTAAGAGAAGTTCATCGTTTGTGCTTTCATCACCATCAACAACTACCATATTAAAGCTTTTATCCACGGCTTTTTTAAGTGATTGTTTTAAAAGGTTTTTGTCCTTAATTTTTGCATCGGTAGTTATAAAACATAGCATTGTAGCCATATTTGGAGCTATCATACCTGTTCCTTTACATATTCCACCAATTTTAACTTTATTGCCATTATTTAATCTAATTTCGACAGCATATTCTTTATGAACTGTGTCTGTGGTCATTATGGCTTTTGCACTTTTTGTTGAAGCTTCATCAGAATTTTCTAATTTTATTTCATCTATTAATTTATTTATAATATTCATTGGCATCTTTCTTCCAATCACACCTGTTGAGGCAATAGCTATTTCTTCTTTTTTAATATCTAATTTATTAGACACTGCTTCAACTATTTTTTTACAATCTTCTTCTCCTTGAGTTCCTGTAAAACAATTTGCATTACCACTGTTTGCTACAATAGCTGAGAGGACACTATTTTCAATTATACTTTTAGTGTGTTTAACAGGAGCAGCAATTATTTTATTTGTAGTAAAAACTCCTGTTGACATGCTTTTAGGGAAAGATGTTATACAAATGCCATATTTTCCATCACGAATTCCACCAGCCTTTACGCCAGATACAGCACATATTCCACCATTAATAACTTTTATATTTTCATTCATTTTATCACATATAAACTAATCAATTATTAGTTAATATATTTATCATTAAAAATAATATTTTATTCTATGAAAATGAAAAATTTTATTAATAAATAATAATAAATCTGTATATTAAAACATACTATAAAATAGAAAATTAGAAAAGGATATTATGAAAAAAGCAGTTTTTTTTGATATAGATGACACATTGTTAGATACATCAAATTTCGCTAAATCGGCTCGAAAATCAGCTATTAGGATGATGGTTGATAATGGTCTACCAATATCGTTTGATGAAGCTTATTCTCTTTTAAAAGAGGTTATAAGTCAAAAGGGTTCTAACTACGATAAACACTTTGATGTGTTGACCAAAACAGTTTTAGGAGAAAAAAATTCTATGTTAATAGCTTTGGGAATGATCACCTATCACAACATCAAGTTCGCACTTTTAAGACCATTCCCAAAAGCAACAGACATTTTAATATATTTAAGGAGTAAAGGTTATAGATTAGGTGTAATATCTAATGGTTTAACAATAAAACAGTGGGAAAAATTAGTTAGATTAAATCTACATAATTTCTTTGATGAGGTTATAACCTCTGAAGAGGTTGGATTTGAAAAACCGAACAAGTATATTTATGATGAAGCATTAAAAAGAATGAATTGTGAATCTGAAAATAGTATAATGATAGGTAATAGATTGGATACAGATTGTATGGGAGCTATTAATGCTGGAATGTCAGCTATTCTCATTGATCCACAGGTGACTCCTGAAGAAGTTCAAAAAATAAAGGATAATAATTTAGATATAAAGATAATAAAAAATATTAGTGAAATAGAGGATTTACTTTAATATCTAAATCATTTAGTAATTAATCACTATATTTACCATTTATTAGCCCTATTTTGATATATTAACTTTTAAAAGATTTTTATTTTAGATTTAATTAAATTTTAGTGCTTTTTCAATCTTGTATAATATTTATTAAAAATTTTTATTATTAAAAATTTACTTTCAGAACATAGAGAATTAATTCTTAATAAATTTAAAAATCTTTAATTTCCCATATTATTAAAAAATTATTCGTAAAATTGTTCAAATTTTTAATTTAAAGATATAAATTATAATATTTTAAATTTAATAAAATATATAAATCTAATAAATCATGCAAAGTAATTAATATCTAATTTTTATAAGAAAATAAATTTTATTTAAATAATTATTTAATGACTGAAGCTATTAATTAATGGTAAAATGGAATAAAAAAACTGGTGCTTTAATGAAACAAATCATCGTTGTGAGAAGAGACCTTAAAATGTCTAAAGGGAAAATAGCTGCACAATCCTGCCATGCTTGTTTAGGTTCATATAAAAAAGCTGATAAAGAAAAAATTCAAAAATGGGAGAATGATGGGCAGGCAAAGATAGTTTTAAGAGTTGATAGCTTAGAAGAATTATTAGAAGTTCAAAAATTAGCTATTCTAAATAAAATTCCCAATTATTTGGTTGTAGACCAGGGGCGAACTGAAATTCCACCATCAACAGTAACTTGCTTAGGCATAGGCC
This sequence comes from Candidatus Methanovirga australis, assembly GCA_031272765.1. Lineage (GTDB taxonomy): Archaea > Methanobacteriota > Methanobacteria > Methanobacteriales > Methanobacteriaceae > Methanovirga > Methanovirga australis. The sequence continues at coordinate 9,432 of JAISTD010000061.1, forward strand.
CTGATGAAGATTTAATCATAGATAAAGTTTCCATAGATTTAAAACTACTTAGTTAATATATTTAACTAAGTGAATAACTATATTATATGATTAAAATAGTTTACTATATGATAAAACGACCTATTATTATTGATACTATAGAGGGATTAAAATCATCGAATGGGTAGTTAAAATTGGAGGAAGTTTATTTCCAAAGCAAGCCATTGCTGTGGCTAAAGCTATTAAAGGAACAAATTCTTTAATAATTACTGGAGGTGGAGAGTTTGCAAATCTTATTCGCAAATATGATAAAAAGATCAAATTTTCTAATAGTGTGACTCATCAAACAGCTATTGAAACTATGAATATAACCTCTAAACTATTAAACGATAAATTAAATTTTACAAAAATTGTTGACAATCTCGATGATGCGAAACAAACATCTAAAAATGGAGAAATTCCCATTTTAATTAGTTCTAAGATATTGGATGAGAAAAATCCATTAGAAAATTCCTGGAAAGTGAGTTCGGATTCTATATCTGCATATATTTCATATCTTTTAAAATCGAAACTTATAATAACTACAAATGTCAATGGTATATATACCCGAAAACCAGGTCTTAAAAATTCAATTTTCATCAATGAAATTAATGCAAAAAAACTCTTATCCTTCGGTGAATCATCAATTGATTTAATGTTGCCTGAGTTATTAATTAAATTCGGGTTTGATTGCTTTGTTGTAAATGGAAACTTCCCTGAGAGAGTTTTATCTATTATTAAGCTTAATAAAGACAGTCATAATTTTAAATATACTTATATTAGAGGTGAGTAGAATGGAAAATATAGAATGTACATCATGTAAGCAAGAAATTCCACTGATTGATCCTTATGTCAAATTTAAATGCCCAGAATGTGATAAGGTTATCTATAGATGTGATAAGTGCCGTACTTTTGGTCATTCTTACAAGTGTGAATGTGGATTTGTAGGTCCATAGTGTTTATTTTACTAAATGGAGGAATATAAATGGGAGATGTTGTTGCAACTGTTAAAATAATGCCAGAAGATCCAGAAATTAGTTTAGAGTCCTTAAAAGAAGAAATTAGATCTGTAATAGAGGGTAGTGCTGAGCTCCATAATATTGAAGAAGAACCTGTTGCATTTGGTTTAGTAGCTCTTAAAGTAATGTTTGTCGTTGGAGATGAAGAGGGTGGAACCGATGATGTGGAGGAAAAACTCAGAAAAATAGCTGATATTAGTAGTGTTGAAGTTCAAGATATTAGAAGATTGATGTAATCATCAATCACTATTTTTTTAAATCATTTGTAATAAAAAATACATTAATTTTATTATATAAATACTATCAATTTTATGGAAACTATTAATTTTTTTATAAGTCGTATTTATATAATATTTTAATTATAATATGTAATATAAAAATAATAAAAATCATGTTTAAAAATAATATTAAATTTAAAATAATTAAACCATTTACATCCCAATTTAAAATCCAGTATTTTTAAAAATTTTTTTTTATTTTATGCTATAAATGATTGATAATGTAATTCAGGATGATGATAAAATTTTAAATCTTTTAATAGCTTGTTTTTTAGGAATTATTTGCGGTACTATAACAGGGTTAGTTCCAGGAATCCATGTGAATACAGGAGGAGCAATAATATTTACATCAACAACATTTTTACTAAGCTTTACATCTCCAGAGTTTTTATGTGTTTTATTGGTATCAATGTCCATAACCCATGCAATGATAGAATTCATACCATCAATATTTCTTGGTGTTCCAGATGAAGGAACAGCTTTAACCATTCTTCCAGGACATAAAATGGTATTAGAAGGTAGAGGCAAAGAAGCTATTAGGATCGTCACAATTGGAGGATATGGTGCAATAATAGTCACGATAATTTTACTTCCATTATTTGCACTTATCCTTCCACCGCTTCAAGATATTCTCAAACCCTACACATGGATAATCTTACTATCAGCTTCAATATACTTAATATATAGATTAAGCAATGGGAAAACCTCACTATTTTACAGTTCCGTTCTCTTCATTCTTTCAGGAATATTAGGTTGGGGAATATTTCAAACTCCAATATCATCAAATTTATCATTGATGTGTTTATTCACTGGTCTTTTTGGGATTAGCACGATTCTGTTTAGTCTAAACCAAAACTCTATAATACCACACCAAAGTAGGTTTTATGAACTCCACCTAAATAAAGATACCTTAAAAGGAATTTTAGCAGGAGGGACAACAGGAGCGATTTTAGGTTTCCTACCAGGTTTTGGACCTGCACAAGGCGGAATCTTAGCTCAAGAAATCAGTGGGGCAGATGAAGAAAATAACACAAAAAACTTTTTAACAACAATCAGTGGCTTAAATACAAGTGACACCATATTCTCTCTTTACTGTATTTACTTAATTGGAAATCCAAGAAGTGGAATAGCTGTTTATATGTCTCATATAATCGAAAACTTCACAATTAATCATCTACTAATTTTTACTTTTGCATCATTAATCGCAGTTTCAATATCTTTAATCCTATGTTTAAAGTTAGGTGATAGTTTTTCTAAATTTATGGCTGGTGTGGACTATAAAAAACTTTCTATAACAGCTATTTTTTTAATGGTAGGCATATTATACCTTTTTATCTTTATTTACAATGGACCAGTATTATATCTAACATTAGCTTTAATAAGTTCAACAGCTTTAGGTTTAATTCCTCACTATGTAGGTGTTAGTAAATCTCATTTAATGGGTGTTCTCATTGTTCCAGCTATTATAGTATATATTAATATGTTTATTTAATATAACAAATTTTAATTTAAGTCACACACTAAAAATAGATCTCATCGCCTCTATAAGTTCGTGATCTTCCTCTTCAGCAGATTTTTTAATATTTTGAGAGATATTATGAAATATTTTATTTACAATAGATTTTGAAAAATCATCGACGACTTTTTCATTATCATTGGATGCTCGAACTTTTGAAATAGCTTTTTGGGTTTCTGTTCTACGAATATCTTCCATATTGACTCTTATTTTTGATAAAATATCCTCAACATCCATAACCTTGAAAGAATTTTTAAGCAATTTAAATTCTTCTAAAATAATTTCTTCAGCTTCAGTAGATTCTTTCTCTCTTTTCTTTTTGTTTTCATTAGCTATTCCTCGCAAATCATCTATATTAAATAGCTTAACATTTAAATCAGTTATATCATCTGCTATGTCTCGAGGGTTTGCCAAGTCTATTAAAATGATGGGGTGAGTTTTTTCTTTGGACATGTATTTTTCAAGTCTTTCCTTAGTTAAGATTATATGTGGGGAACCTGTAGCACTTATGATTAAATCTGCTTTAGATATATAACTATTCAATTCATTGAATAAAATAGCTTTCCCATTTAAATCTTTGGCAAGTTCAACAGCTTTATAGTATGTTCTATTTGCAACTAAAATAGCTTTTAAGTTTTTTGCAGATAATGATTTGGAAACTAAGTTCCCCATTTTCCCAGCTCCAATTACAAGAACACATTTACTTGTTAAATCATCACAGTGTCTTTGTGCTAATTCAACAGCTACAGAACCTATGGAGATTGATCCTTGACTAATATTTGTTTTACCTCTAACAGTTCGTCCTACATGAATAGATTTAGTAAAAAGAGTTTCTAAAACCTTACCACAATGCCCTTCTTTTTTACTCAGATTTAGTGAGTGTTTCACTTGACCAAGTATCTGATCTTCTCCGACTATCATTGATTCTAATCCAGAAGTCATTCTAAGAAGATGGATTATTGTAGAATCTCCATATTCAATGATTAAATCTTTGTTTGCATAATCTAATAATGGATGATCTAAGGAACATAAATCTGTATGTATGTAATACTCATCTCTATTACAAGTTGATATTTGGATGTACTCTTGTATGTTGAATTGATTTTTAAATTCCTGGAATAGTTTATTAAGTTCTGTGGATAGTTTTTCCAAAGCTTCAATATTAGCTATTGTGTAGTCTACTCTAATATTTATTATCATTAATTACACCCTTAAAAACTTTAAAAATCTATTTTCATTAGAATATACTTCTTTGCTTCTTCTAAATTTTCTTCTTCAATTAACTTTTTAAGATTATCATCGTTAAAAAATCCATATAATATCTCTTTTCTTTCTTTTTGATTTAAGTCTTTCTTTTTTAAAATATTTCTTAGATAATCTTGTAATTCTATTTGTAAAATATCTATAATTGTTATTGACTTAGATATTCTCTTCCTAAGTTCTTTTGCTATCAATGGACTTTTTCCACCAGTGTAGATTGAAATTTCAATATCGCCTATATTAAATTTAGTTGGCACGATAATATTTCCTTTTTGTGGAAAATCAGCACGATTTAATAACTTACCAGCTGCCATTGAACTAACTTGTTCATTTAATCCCTGATTTTCACTTGCAACAACCACCAAATCAGCCCAATCAACTAATTTCTTTAACTCATCTAACAAATAGTTATCATTGTTCTCTACATTAAGCTGTTTTAATATTGCTCCTTTTTCCTTTAATTTTTTTGATAGTCCATTACCAGCTATTATAACTTCACTTTTAGAATCAAGAAACCTTTCAGCTCTTCTAAGTCCAACTTCTCCTGAACCTAATACAAAAACTTTTTTATTTTCCATTTTAAGAAAAAGTGAAGTCCATTTCATTGAATTCGACCATTAAACAATTATCCCAAAAAACTCACTTTTAGTATTACACACGATAAAAAAATAATAAAATTAAAGTTCAACTATAAATACTCTGATAGTTTCCTCATTCTTTTTAACATGTTAGGATGAGTTGAAAAAATTTCCATAGCTTTTTCTCCAGTACTAACATGAATTTTTCTGTACTTTAATTGAGATAAGTCAGAAGCAGAAATATTCCCCTTGTTATCACTGTCAAGTTGAGAAAGTTCACGAATATCAAAGTCTGTATTTCCAATATCATTTAAAAAGAATGCGGATGTTCCTTTAACTTTTTTGATTTCATCTTTATCCACTTTTGAAGCACCGTAAACTAACTTATAAAGAGCTGAAGCCAATTTATCAGGTGAATTTCCATACTCCACACTTCCCTGATCAGCATAATACTCTCTTGTCCTGGATATGAAAAGAACCAATAATTGTCCAATGAAATAAGCTACCAATGCTAAAACACCAATTATTGCACCACCATTATTTTCATTATCCCCTCTACTAAATATAAAAGACATTCCAATATAGTAACAGATCATTGGAATCATACTGACAACAGTCATTACAATCATGTCATTATGTTTGATATGAGCTATTTCGTGACCTAATACAGCCCTAATTTCATCTTCTCTAAGAATATTCAACATTCCACGTGTAATACAAACTCTACCATCCTTTTTTGTCCTTCCAAATGCGAATGCATTGGGAACACTCATCTCTGAAATTCCAACTCTTGGTTTAGGAATATTTGCAATTCTTGCTAAGTCTCCGACAATCCTATGAAGGTCAGGAGCTTGTTCCTCACTGACATATTTGACTCCCATAGAGAATTCAACAATCTTTGGACTGGCAAGATATTGAATAATCATCAATCCTATTCCAATAAATGCATATAATTGAAAAGAAACCTGATGTAAAAATACAAATCCCACTAACATTAATATTGCATATATTATTCCAAATAATAGTCCCATTGCTAAAAATAACCTTAATTTAAGCTTCCATGTATTTTCTATCATTAATAACACCTAATTATCTATTCATTGATACTCATCATGATATTTATTAAATAATTTAATTATAATAAATTTTTATCTAATTATAGTAATTTTTTAGTAGTTTTCTATATTATAGTAATATTTCTGAATTTATTTTTTATATTCAAACATTTTTATAAAATAATTTTTGTAATTATAATGCAAATAAAAAAATCAATTATTTAATCTTAAGATATAATATTAATATATAAAAAAATAAAATTATTTTATTAAATTAATAAGTATTTAATCATAAAAAAAATAATATTTAGTTAATATCATAATTATTATATTAATACAATATATGTTGTTTGATATTAATAAAATTTTCTATTATTATAGTTAAATATTATTAAAAAGTTTTTAATTTATAAAAATTTTATTTAAAATATAATAGTTTGAATTGTTTTACACCACCATTTCAAGTGTAAAATATTTAATATTATATGATACTAATATTTAATTATTAAATATGAGATGATTGTATGCCATATGTAGATAATATTTTAACTGATTTAAAAAAGAAGAATGCAAACGAGGCAGAATTCATTGCAGCAGCAACAGAAATATTGGAATCAATCAAACCTGTCTTTGATATTCATCCTGAATATGAAAAAAATTTTCTTTTAGAAAGATTTGTGGAACCAGAAAAAATAATAATGTTTAGAGTTCCTTGGGTTGATGATAAAGGAGATGTTCAAGTTAACAGAGGATATCGTGTTCAATTTAATAGTGCAATAGGTCCATATAAAGGAGGACTTCGTTTTCATCCTACAGTTAACTTGTCTGTTCTAAAATTCTTGGCATTTGAACAAACACTTAAAAATAGTTTAACTGGTATGTCAATTGGTGGAGGGAAAGGAGGTAGTGATTTCGATCCTAAAGGTAGATCAAATGGTGAAGTTATGAGGTTCTGCCAAAGCTTTATGAGCGAATTACATAAATACATTGGTCCTGATACAGATATTCCTGCTGGAGATATGGGTGTTGGTGGAAGAGAAGTAGGTTATCTTTTTGGAGAATATAAAAGATTAGCCGATGTCCATGTCGCAGTTTTGACTGGAGCAGGACTTGAATTTGGTGGATCACTTGTTAGAAAAGAAGCAACTGGTTATGGACTTATTTACATCACCCAAAAAGCATTGAAACCACGTGGAGAAAGTTTTAAAGGAAGAGATGTTGTTATCTCAGGTTCTGGAAATGTGGCTATTTATGCTGCTGAAAAAGCAATTTCAGTTGGTGCTAATGTAATAGCTATGTGCGATTCAAAAGGGTACATCCACGATGAAAAAGGCATTGATTTAGATGTTATAAAAGAAATCAAAGAAATTAAAAGAGAAAGAATTTCAAAATATTTGGACTATCCAGATAAAAAGAAATCAGCTGAGTATGTAGAAGGCGGAATAATTTGGAATGTTCCCTGTGATATTGCTCTTCCTTGTGCAACTCAAAATGAGTTAAGTGAAGATTCTGCTAAGATTTTAGTTAAAAATGGAACTAAGTTCGTGGCTGAAGGAGCCAATATGCCTTCAACCAATGATGCAATTGATGTTTTCCTAAAAAATGATATTATGTATCTACCAGGGAAAGCTGCAAATGCTGGCGGTGTTGCAACAAGTGCTCTTGAAATGGCTCAAAGGAGCTCAAGATTATCATGGACCTTTGATGAAGTTGATCAACGCTTAAAAAACATCATGGAAAATATTTATGTGAATATTGATAATGTTGCCCGTGAATATGGTTATGAAAACAATTATGTGATTGGAGCAAATATTGCTGGATTTATAAAGGTTGCAAATGCAATGGTGGCTCAAGGAATAGTTTAAATTGCCAATATTTTCAGTTAGTTCTGTGTAAACTCTTAAGTTGCGATAAACTTTCTATAAACTGTTTTTTAATTATTTATTTCTTTTTTATTTTAATACTATTTTTTTTTGTTAGATATTTATAGTCCTTGATAATAATAATTTAATTAATGAATTTTTCTTATTATTAAATAATTTAAAATTAATTATACTAAAAAATATCTTATTCAATTAAAAAAAAAATTTTTAAAAATAAAATAATATTATATTTATTTAAAAATTCCATTATTTAAAAAATTATTTCAAGGATTATAATTAAAAAGTTTTTCCTTGATTTTAATTATTAAAAACAGAATTTAGGTATTAATGATTTTTAATAAAATTAAGTTTGACAAAATCAAATCTTAAACTATATGATAAAATTTACAATTTATTGCTAATTAGATGAAGTTTAACTATAATTTAGATGAAGTTTAACTATAATTCATATTATTTATTTATTATAAAATCTAATATTTATATATGGAAAATTATGTTCATACCTTAACTGTCAAATTAACTAAAACCACGATAAAAATTATTGCAAAAAATGATGAAAAAGTTGCAGAACATGAAATTCAGGTGAATATGGTCTTAGGTTACTATTGGAGTAAAAATCTTCCAGTATTGGAAAAATTTTTGGAATTAATAGAAATAGTTGTTAAAAATTCTCTTTCTCGTGTTTTTCCCCATGAAAAACTTAAACTAAAATATGGTTTAAAAGCTAATGATAACTTAGAAAGTGCTACATCAATTTTCATTAAATTCTTAGGAATTAAAGCAGATACCACAGAATTTAAAATATTAGGAGATCCTATTGTCCTTGAAGGAATTGATGAACGGAATAACCTGTCTAAATTTACAAGCTTCAGGCGAAAAATCAAAAAAGTGGTTGAAAAAGAATTGTAATGACCTATATTTTCATTGATTACTCATATTAAACTCTAAATGAAACAATTTAAATCATAAAATTTGTTCGAACCTTTCTGATTCTGCTTTGCAAATTGGACATTTGCCTGGAGGTTGCTCTCTACCACATAAATATCCACAAACAAGACATCTATAAATAGGAACTTTTAATTTTCCTAATTCTCCACCACAGTTATCAGATGATTTTTGAAATTTTAGAGTAGATATTCTCCTGTCAGGAATGGAACCTAAACTTTTTTCTCCTTTTAAGACTTCTTCACTTACATAAAGTCCACAGAAACAAGCTCCATAATCGTTCAAATCCGTGTCTCTATAATTACATGGGCATATTATATCAAGATCTTTTTTCTTATCCCCTGATGCTAATCTACAGGGACATGCTCCATACCCATATCTATCTACATTAACATTGATACTGTCTAAAAGAGCTTGGACAAACTCTTTATCCTCGTTTATAAAGTATCCACTTTTTTCTGCACTTTTTTTAAATTCTTCGTAAGAGGTAAAATCAGACACAAGTAAACCTCCAGGCTTATTATAAAATATCTCCTAAATAATATTAAATGCAGATTTTATTCAAATTTTGCTTTTATTTTATCTACTTCGTATCCTATTATAATGTCTTTGTTATCAATGACTATTGTTGGAAAAGAAATATCTGGGTTCCACTTTTCTAACTCATTAACAACTTCATCTCTTTCAGACCCTGATGTTAAATCAACATAAATATAATGATACTCAACTTTTAATTCTTCTAATAGCATTCTGGTTTTTCTACACCATTGGCAAGTACTTAAAGCAAATAAAACTACTTTTCCTTTATTTTCTCCATCAACATGCTCTAACTTCATCATATTCACCTCATTGTTAGTTAAAATTTAATTATTTTAAAGTTCAAATAATTATATTAAGCTATAATTTTTATCATATAAGTATTTTGATAAATAAAATTTAAATTATTTTTTTGTTGATATTAATGAATAAATAATTATTTTCTCAATATTAAGAATTAAAATTTTTATCGTCATGTTTTAATTTAAAAAATATTATTAAACTCTTAGATATTAAACCTTCAGGTATTTAAATGAGATAAAATAAAAGATACTAAGAGTCCTAAAGCCATTAAAAAACCTGTAAATTCGTGAGTTTCACTATAAGCATCTGGAAGTAAAACATCTGCGATTATAGATATTAAAGCTCCAGCAGCCACACCTAAGGCACCAGACAAGATATGATGGTCTGTGTGAGAGAACACTGTATAAGAAAACAATGTGGATAAAGCTGATAAAATCAATACAAAAGTCCAAACCTTAAAAATAGATTTTCCACTCCAACCTCCAAGTTTCATATTTCTTGAAGATGAAATACCTTCAAATAAATTAGCTATGAAAACAGCTATTAAGAGTGAAACACTGATTGGACCCCCAATAATAAGTATTAAACCAATGGCTAATGATTCTGGAATTCCATCCAATAATGCTCCTATAATAGTAATAATACTTTCAATTTGATATTTATTGAATGATTTTTTATATTTATGAGAATAGACATTAAGTAAACCACTTTTCAATGCATTAAAACTTGAATTATTAATGTTTTCATTGTTATTACTATCTAAATAAACACTATCCAGGTTGTCACTATTACTTTTAGAAGCTTTCAAATCATAATGTTCTTTAATGCTGAAATGGTTTAAGATTAGATCAGCTAAGGTAAAAATCATGACCCCAACGAAAAATCCTGTGATCATTGGTTCAAAACCACCGTAGTAATATGCTTCGACAAGAAGATCAAAACACACAGCTGAAGTTAATGTTCCTGTAGTAAATGCTAATGTAATAGCTATTATCTTTTTAGATATATTAAATCTGTATCCAAAGAAAGCACCTATAATTAAGGATATACTACCTAAAATTCCCAATAATATTACTTGTAAATAGTTTAAGATCATTTTATCACTCTCAATAAATATTAAC
>JAISTD010000073.1 GCA_031272765.1 Candidatus Methanovirga australis
AGAAATGAAAATAATTGTAAAATAAGCTGGAATTTCACTAAAGGAGATGCTGATGAAAAATTATCAAAACATTATACATGAAGAATTTATGCAGAAAAATACTCATGTCATAACACTAGCTAATGTGGGGGTAGTATATAAAGGTGTTGATTATTCATACCCACCATATGGTTTGAGTATTAAGGACTTTTTACAGGTTTATAATGATAAGTGATAATATTATGAACAATGTAATTAATCTTATCATCAGTAAAAATGCAGACCTGAAAATCGTATGTTATATAATACACTGCTTAAAACTTTAATCCTCCCCAAAAAAAATCTATGGTTTTATACTAAATGCCTGGATTGAGGATAAAAAGCATTTTGCAAGCAAAATAAATCCTAAAACGAAATATTTGAAAACATACTTTTTAGAAGAAATGTTATATAAATATAATATTTTTAATAAAATAGTTAATATTATATATTACTTATTAACATAATTATTAATACAGAAAAATAAAGGAGGTGAGAAAATGATAAAAAACCTTAAAATTAACATCAAAAAAATAGAAACTGATGAAAAAGGTCAAGGTGCTGCTGAATATATATTATTGTTCGGTGGAGTAATTATAATAGCTATTGCTGCATTATTCATCTATAAATCATATTTAAGTGGAACCACGGATTTAAATGCCAGTAAAGATGTTAACGAAGTTAGAAATATGATTAAATCATGAATAAATATATGGGGATAGGATGAAAAAAAGAATTGAGATTTTAAATGAAGAATCAGGACAATCAAGTGCTGAATTAATGCTTTTAGTAGGAACCATAATCGTTATAGTCCTTTTAGTGGGAGTTTATGTTATAAATATATTACATACAATTGATGATGGATTAAAAAATCTTGTTGTAGATGGAAGAGAATTTTTACTAAATAAATTATAATTATATCATGATTATGTAATTTATACAATGAATAAACAATTAGAACTGCATATTTTGTGATGTAGAACCATGTTCAATTTGTAATTAGAAATATACATTTAATTTATTATTTTTGTAACTAAACTATTTAATCATCTTCCCTTTAACATCTATTTCTCCTTTGCGAATACGGGTTGATGAAATTGGAATACCATCCTCTGCTATAACATAATTAATAACAAAAATCTTCAAAGGAATCATATTTTTTTCTTTTCGTATTTCATTAATTTTAATAGCTGTTGGTTTTGTTTCTTCACTAACCACAATAGCATCAAAATCATCATCATAAATTGTTGAACCTAAAGGGTCATCCAACTTAAAAATAGAAAATTTAACATTGTATCTATTTAAAAATTTGTTTAAATTGGACATTCTAACAGAACAAGGTTCAACATTCTCTTTAACCTGTGCAAACTCTGTAGAAGTAACACCAATAACAACATATTCACCTATTTTAAAAGCTGTTTCCAAAAGCTTTCTATGACCCTTATGGAACTTATCAAATGTTCCTCCAACAGCCACTTTACTATATTTTTTTTCGCACATTATAATCAATATATAAGATATTTAATTCTTTTTTAATAACCAATAATATTATTTATTAAACAAGATATTTATTGTTTACAGATTTCATAAAAATTTTCAAAAACTTTTTCTCCATTTGGAGTGTGGTGTACTTCTGGATGGAATTGAATACCATACAATTGCTTGTGTTTATGCTTAATAGCTTCAAATCTACAGACTTTTGAACTTGCTAAAACCTTAAAATCATTTGAAATATTTGTTAATTCATCTTTATGAGATGCCCAAACATCCATCTCATTTCCAAGTCCTTTGAATATATCATTTTCTTCAAGAATATCTATTTTAATCTGAGCATAACTTTCAGATTCAGCTGATGCGACACTTCCACCGAAAACTTTTCCTATTAATTGATGACCTAAACATATCCCTAAAATTGGAAGACCTACTTCTTTAATGTAATTTTCACTATTTCCAGATTCTTCAATAGATGGTCCTCCACCCAATATTAATCCAATAGGCTCTTTATTTAATACTTCATCTACAGAATACTCGTTTGAAATCAATTCACAGGGAATATTTAAATATCTTAAAGTTCTATGAATTCTATGATTATACTGTCCTTTGTTGTTAACTACTAAAATTGTCATATAATTTTCCTGGATATCTTCTGATTTCTTTTCAAATTTTATTTATATCTTAATCATATCTATTATATTATTTATTCATATTCTATTTAATCAATAAAAATTATATTTTAATAATATTATATCTCTTATAAATCATATATTGAATTTATTTAATTTTGTCAAAAAAATATTTTTTTTTTTTTAAATGTTTAAAATTAATTAATTTCCAAGGAACATCCTGAATAATTAATTCTGTATCTAAACCAATATTAGAAACCATATCATATAATTTAATTAATCCAGGAATTTCGCTTTTATGATGATTTATATCAAGCAGACAAATATCTAAATCCTTAGCAAGAATAGCTGATCTGTGAATTAAATCTCCAGATAAAAATAATTTAATATTCTTTTCTTTGGCTAATTTTACATATTCTATATTACTTAAACCAAATCCAGAGACAATAGCTATTTTATCAAGAACATATTCATCATCTAAAGGATTAACAACACTCATCTGATTTAAAGATAATTTTTCAGCCGCTAAACTTAAAAATTCTTTAAAATTAAGTTTAGACTTACATATTCTTCCTATTCCATTATCTTTATCAAAAATATCTAAAATCCTCAAATCCAATGTTTCAGCCAAAGCATCATTGGCACCTCCAGTTATTATGTCCCAATTAGAATGAACAACATAGGTTGGTGTTTTAGGTTCAAATAATGGAGGATGATGAGTGATAAACATTTCTTTTTTATTTGAATTTAAATCCTCCTCAGGATATAAATCCATAAGAACCTTAATTTTTTCTATATCCATATCAGTATTTTGAGATAAATATCCTATTTTATCATTCTTTAAACCTAATTCTTTAGGAATTAAATCTTCTATAAGTTTAATAAGTTCAATAACTTTCATCTTAACCCATTAGATATTAATATTTTATAATAAGTTAATTAATCATAGTTGAATTTATTTTATCTAAAAATCCTTCTATTATTTCATCTAAATCATAAGAAGAAGTTAAGGTAGATATTGTAATAGCTTGAGAATTTATAACATCTAAAAATTTTGGAATGTCCTTTTCTTTAAAAATTAATCCTTCAAAAAAAGTTAAATCAGTTACAGCATATAAGATTCCAGGCTTTTTCAAAGCATATTCAACTGATCTTAACAGAACATTAACAGTGAAAGTCATTGTTCCAGATGTTTTAGTGTTTAAACCTTTTGTTTTTAAAATAGATTTATGATGAGATTTAACAAGATCAAATCTACTATGAACATTGTTTTTTCCACTTAATAAACCATCATTTTCCTCAGCTATTGGATCCTCTATTATGAATACCTTAGAAGAAATTGATTTGGTTTGTTCAATTGAAAGACCACCTAACCCACTTGTATCTATAACACAATCAGCTGTTTTTATTAAATCAATATTTGAGGAAAAGTTTATATTCTTATCACCATTTACAGATTCATTTATTGGAAACTTATCAACTAACTCTTGAAGATGAGGATAAATATCCACAATCGTGACATTTTCATATTTAGTTTTCAATAGCTTAGCTATTCCTAAACCAGTTAAATATGAACCTACAATCACTATATTATCTAAATGAATATCATTCAACTCACCAATCCATTGTAAAATAGCTGAAGACTTTTTGTTAATTATAATACTTAAAACATCACGAACCTTCAAATTAGATTTTAAGGTTAAAACATGAGAGGTTATTCCTGTTTCACAATTCATTTGATGAGATACTTTATTTTTCAATTTAATACTCCATTAATTTTTATTATAATTATAGTATTAACTTTTATTTATTTCTTTTAAACCTATTCTTTCTAAAGCCATTTTTGCTTCGCTATACACGGCTTCTTCCAATGATTTCTTATGAACAGCATGAGATGGTGAAAATCCAGCGGTTAAAATTCTTCCTTTATTATCCATAAATACAAGCATTGAACCCGAACCAGGAATTCCAAGTCTACCTCTTGCAATTATAATATCAGCTTCACATTGATCAACAGCCATCAATCCTTTAGCTATTGCTGGAATACGACTTAAATCTGCTGGATCTGTATCTATCTTAAGGTGTTCAACTTCACTAATTCCAAAATTCTTAAGACACTTATTAATCACTTTAGGTTTTACATTCTTCTTATTAACAACCACAATCCTTCTGGACTCCTTAATATAATTTTGAATGGCTAAAATCTCCTCATTCTTATCTCCTTTTCTTATTCCTTTAAATGATTCTTCATAAGCTGTTTTTATCATTTCTTCAAAAGCCATAATATATCCTCTTAGCCAAGATTTATCTAACTTTAATATTTTTTCAAAACAAGAATTAAAAAAAAATACTTAACAAAAACTAATAATATTGCTTTACTGAACTTTATTAACACAATATATTTTTATTATTTATCTTTGGTAAAGTATTAATGGTTATTTCTTCTTAATAGCTTTTTCAATTTGTTTAATTGCCTTGTTAGCAGCTTTTTTAAAATCTTTATCTTTTTCTTTTCTCCTTGCTTTTTTAATTGGATTTATAGCTTCTTCAACTTCTAAATCTCCAAGAGACCTAATAGCTGCAAGTTTCACACCCCAATCTTCATCATCAGCTGCCTTAGATATTAAATCTATATGTTCAACTGATTTAAGTTCACCAAGTGATCTAACAGCGATCTTTCTAAGGCTCCAATTTTCGTTGTTTAAACAATCAACAAAATAATTAACTGCTTTTTCACTTTTAGTCTCTTTTAAAGCAAAAGATGCAAATTTTTTAAAATCTCCTTCTTCTTTTTCAACTGTCTCTATTAAAGGATCAACAGATTGTTCTCCTATGTCTCCTAATATTTTAGCTGCTTTATGTTTAATAGTAAGATTATCATCTTTTAATGTTCCAATTAATGGCTGTATTATTTTTTCATCTTCGATTCCCTCTAAACTATTAATAGCTAAGGTTCTTACTTCAAGATTAGTATCATTTAACTTAGCTATTGCATCATCTATTGATAATTTTTCATCCATAATTCCACCAGTTAAATATTCTATTTTCTTTTAATTAAAACTGTACTATAATCTATAAAAGTTATTCTTAAAATTATTTTAATTAATTATTATAAACCTTTTAAAATTTTAATAAAAACATATAATTTAATGAAGTTACTTGAAATGATATATAAAAATTATTAATAAATATTTTAATCTAATATCTAAAAATAAGAGTTTTAGTTTTCTTTTTCCATCTTTTTTTCTTCAAATACATGACCACATTTATCACAGGTGATGGATTCTAATTCTGCATGTGCCTTATGTTCATCAATGAATTTTCTTTTTGCAGTTTTATCTGTAGCTCCACATTTAGGGCATTTTTCTAATAGTTGCTCGAGTTTCATAGTTAAACCTATTTTCATTCTAATCTATCAACTTTATTTATTTCATAAATTTCATTAGGATTTAAAATAATAACTTCAATTTTTGGATTTAGTTGTTTAACAAAGTTAGAAAATATCACTGGGTTCTGTTCTATTGGTGGGAATGTATTGTAATGCATTGGAATAGCTATTTTTGGGGAAAACCAATTAATAGCTAATGCTGCTTCAAATGGACCCATAGTAAATCTTCCTCCAATAGGAACTAATACTATTTCGGGGTTATATATTTTTCCTATGACTTTCTCCATATCTGAAAATAGACCTGTATCTCCGCAATGTAAAATTTTAGGTCCAGATTCAAATTCTATTAAATAGCTACAAGCAACACCACCAGGTGTTATTTCTTCTGTAAAGTCAATATCTGCTGAGTGTTTAGCTTCAAGCATAGTAATTTTAACTTCATTAAGGAATATTGATCCTCCAATGTTCATCCCAATAGATTCTAAACCTTGTTTAGAGAGGAATAGTGATATTTCGTGGGTGGCTATACACTTCGCACCAGTTCTATTAGCTATTTCCATAGCATCTCCAAAATGGTCTGAGTGACCGTGAGTAATTAGAATATAATCTACATCTATATCTTCAACAGGAATGTTGGTTGAGGGATTATTGCTAATAAAAGGATCAATAATAATTTTAACATTGTTTTCAGTTATTATTTCAAATGCTGAATGTCCTATCCATTTAATTTCCAAAAATATCACCACATAATTTATTTTATATTACTTTAGATAGATTTCATATTTATATAGTTTATTTACAACTTTTCTGAAATTTTCCATAATAGATCAAAGGCATCTTTAACAGAACTTACCTCTTTTTCTTCAGTGAAAACAGCTCCAACACCTATTTCAGAGTTAAAAGGTTTTGAAACTAATAGTGCATAATCATTGTCGATGATAATATTAATTGAATCAACAGAATCAACTGTTCTTATTGTTATATTTTTATTTTCTAAAAGAGAGGATACAATGAATGAATAGTACATATCTTTAACATCAAACTTCTCGATTATTATCTTTGCATTTAAATATTTTAAAGCAACTAAAATTTTATCTGATAAAATTTTTAAATTTGGAATTTCAATATCTATTTCTTTTTTCACTTCTTTAGATAGTTTCTCTAATATCTCATTGAATTTTAAATTTTTACTTCCACATAAAATCTCTATTTCATTAAGTTCAGTGATAAAATTTTTTTCATTGTTTGCATGATTAAATTCATCTTCAATAAGGTTACTTATGATTTCTTTGTTTCTTAAATCATTATTTTTAGCATCTGGCTCTGAATTGTCCTCATGTTTATTAATTCCATCATTTATTATGTCTTCAGTGGATGTATTTGTGTTTATATTGGTGTTTTTTGTAGTGGGACTATTTAAAATATTTTCTAAGGAATTATTGCTGTGGAAAATATCCTTTTGATTGGCATCATCCTTAAGATTAAGATCATTATCATCTGATAACATTTTGTGTAACTTGATTAATTCTTTATCTTCTTTTTTTTCAAGACCTAAGGTTTTTGATAATTGATTAATTGGAATAGTAGGCTTAATTTTACTTAATTTTTGTGTTTTAGGAGAGTTCACTTCTTTTTTCACAGGTCTTCTGGTTATGGTTGATGGTCTTTCATAGTTAGGTGTAAAAACAAATGGATTTGGGTTTTGAGTCTCAAAATCGTATATTTGTGGATTATTTTTAGGAGTATTAAACATGTATGGTTTTTTATTAAATTTTGGTTTATTAATAATTTCATTTTTATTTTTTGGCATTGAAAATTTAGGGTGCTTATCATTTACATCCTTTTTAAATGAATTATTAAGTTTAAAAGAACTTTTATGATTAAAAAGAGTTTTAGGCTTTGATTGATTTTTAAGTTTGTTTGGATCTTTAAATTTAAATTTCACTTTTTCGTTAGTTTTTGTTACTTTATTTAAAATACTATTATTTTCATAACTCTTGGATAACATATCTGTTTTTTGGCTGTTTTTCAGATTTTCCTGGAAACTTTTGTGTGAAACATAATCATTATATTTTTCATAAACTCCTAAATTTATAAATATTATATATGCTCCAACAACAATGACTATAAATCCAATAAATGTAAAAATATCTTTAAAATGTAAAATAATTGTTATATAAGTAATTATTATACCTAATAAAAACAATATTATTCCTTTAGTCATTGATTCTTCTTTTAGCACAAAAACACCTTTATGAAAATATTATTAATTGTTTTATTTATCATTTTATTAGCAACTTTATTATTAAATTTCTCTTATTTTGTAATCAAATTTTTTCTATTTATCAACTTTTCTCTTTTTAATTTGATTTAAACATTTTCATCACTTGTTTAATATCATATTTTAATATAAATAATTAGTTCTAATAATTAATAATATTTATTTTATTGTAAATTATTTAAATATTTAATGATAACATTATAAATAAT
This sequence comes from Candidatus Methanovirga australis, assembly GCA_031272765.1. GTDB lineage: Archaea > Methanobacteriota > Methanobacteria > Methanobacteriales > Methanobacteriaceae > Methanovirga > Methanovirga australis. Next base: position 8,020 of record JAISTD010000073.1, read on the forward strand.
AAATATAACTCTTTTTTAAATAATTTATCCATTATAAATTAGATAGTTTTATTTATGTAATCAATGATTTTATTTAATATTCATATGAACAATATATATTTAAATGATGAATACATAAATCTATTATTAAATAGTTGTAGATATTGTAAGCAATGCTTAATAATGGTTATGCTGATATTCTATGAAATAAATGTACTATGGTAGTAGTGCAATAGCTATGGAATAGTAATACAATAGCTATGGGATAGTAGTGTAATAGCTAATGGATATTAATGTGAAATATATGTAATTAATGTGATGATTAATAATTTAAACAATATTTTGATGAAGTAGATTATTTGATGGAGTATATATTATGATCAGTTGTATTGGAGGTTGAAAAAATTAGTAAAAGTAGAGGTATAAAACAGGATAAAAAAAAACTTCTAAAAATTATTGAAGAATTAAAACAAGACTTCAATGAAGGAAAGATTTCCAAAGAGAAATATGAAAATTTATTGGATTCATATGATACCAAATTAAAAAATATAAATGCTACTTTAAGATTAAGAAAAATGCAAGGATTAACTGATGATGATTTTCATGATATTGGATATAAATCATCAAAATTAAATTCTAAGGGCAAATATCTTGCAGATGATCATATTGTTAAAAATGATCACAATCCACAAACTGTTAATAAGCCTAAAAATAATCATAGATATGTTATAATAGCTATTGTATTTCTAATAATCGCATTTTTTGCAGGTGCAACATCTGGGTTTTTTAATTACTCGCACATGCCTGATCAAACTGGGTCTGAACAGTCTGCTAATAGTTTACAGATTAATGAAAATGCTTTTCCTTCAATTGTAAAAGATATTAATGTTAATACTGTGAAAACATCTGAATATTATCCTCCTACAGATTATACAAATGAAAATGATGACAATTCTGATGATCACGATCATGGCTCTAATCCAGATGATTCTAAACCTTCAGTTAATCCTGATTCCAAAGATAATTCTCAACAGAAATAGTACAATAGAACTAAAATAGCTAAATAAAAAAAAAGTATTGATAATATGATAAAAAAATATATTTTACCAATAATTATAATTCTTGGAGTTGTTCTATCTTCTGGATGTGTTACAAATAATAATCAGAAAGATAAAACATTAAGTCAAAATGGAGTCACTATAAACTATCCTTCTGACTGGATTGTTGCTGATACACAAGTTAATGAAACTATTGCTGCTGTAGGGAATCCTGGATTCATTGATAACACAACTGGTTTAGGTTTAGTAAGTGTTAATATTCAAAAAAGAACACTACCATCAAAATTAAATGAATACTTTAATCAGACTTATACAAACTTATTTTCAAATTCATCATATAAAAGTAAGGGTTATGGGAATGTAACCATTGGAACTTATAAAGGATTAGAAGCAGATTATACAGTTACGGATAATAGAGGAATTAAAGAACAGAATGCTTACTGGATTGAAAATAAAGGAAATATTTATGTGATCTTGTGTACTGCACCACAAAATGTTTTCAAAAATCAGAAACAATATTTTGATCTGATTTTAAATAGTTTTAAAATTAATTAAGTAAAATTAATTTAGATATGATAAAATTTAAAGTTCATCATCTAAATAATTTTCATACCCAACTAAATCAAGTAAACCGTGTCCAGATAAATTGAACACAATAGTTTTATCTTCTCCAGTTTGTTTACACTCTTTTGCTTTATCGATAGCTACTTTAATAGCATGGGAAGATTCTGGTGCTGGAATAATTCCTTCACAATTAGCAAATAGCTTCCCTGCCTCAAAGATTTCCTTTTGATTTGCAGTTGTTGAGGTTAAATATTCTTTTTCTTTGAGTAATGAAACAATAGGGGACATTCCGTGGTATCTAAGTCCACCAGCATGGTTTGATGGAGCAATATATGAAGAACCAATAGTAAACATCTTTAAAAGTGGTGTTAATCCTTGGGTATCTCCAAAATCATACTCATATTTGCCTTCTGTTAAACTTGGACAAGCATCAGATTCTACAGCAATGAATTCACAATCACTATTTCCTGCAATTTTATCTTTAATAAATGGAAAAGTAAAACCAGAGAAATTACTTCCTCCACCAACACAAGCTATCATCACATCTGGCTCTATTTCAGCTATTTCAAATTGTTTTTTAAGTTCAAGACCAATCACTGTCTGATGTAGCATCACATGATTCAAAACACTGCCTAATGAATAATAAGCTTTATCATCGTTTAATGCCTGTTCTACTGCCTCGGAAATAGCTATTCCTAAAGAACCTATATGGTCAGGTTCATCTGTCAAGATTTTTCTCCCATATTCTGTATTTGTACTTGGAGATGGATAAATATCTCCGTTATATAAATTTATCACAGTTTTTCTAAATGGTTTCTGGTCATAGGAAGTTCTTACCATATAAACACTGCAATCAATATCCATTAATGAACAAGCAAGAGATAAGGCAGTTCCCCATTGTCCAGCCCCTGTTTCGGTTGTTAATCTTTCAATTCCTTCTTTTTTTCCATAGTAAGCTTGGGCTATTGCACTATTTAATTTATGGCTTCCAGTTGGAGATTTATCCTCTCTTTTGTAAAAAATTTTACATGGAGTATTAAGAGCTTCTTCTAATCTTTTTGCTCTATGAAGAGGACTTGGTCTTCCTAATCTCATATATAATTCTCTGACTTCCTTTGGAATTGTTATATATCTATCAGCTGAAAATTCTTGTTCTAAAACTTCCTTTGAAAATATTTTTGGTAGCATTCCTACTTGATCTTTACCTTCACTATTTTTAGGAGCAGGTAATTCGTTGTTAAGATCTGATAAGATGTTATACCATTTTTTAGGTACTTTTTCTGATGATAATTCATATTTATACACTTATTACACCTCATTTTATTTATTTAACGATGTTTTTTATTTATTTGACATGGTATTAAATAGCTATTTTTTACAATTTTTTTAAAAAAAGTTTTTTTAAAATTTTTAGCTATAGATATTTATATTGTATAAAGTACTATATAAAGGTTTATAGTACATTTTTGTACTATATGATCCTAAATTTAAGATAAAAAAATTGAGTAAGTAAACATTGATAATATTAAAAATAGTCATTTTAAAACACATCAATGATAAACTGAAAGAACTTGAAGCATATTTTAAAAATAAGAATATTCTGATAAGATCAAATTTTAAAAAAGAAATCAATGAAATAAAAGATGAGTTAAAGAGAAAAATTAATAATCTTTCATTTAAATAATTTTAAAAGATAAAAATAAATTCTAATTTAAAAATAAATTTTCAATATTGATACATTTTAAAATGAAAATTTAAAAAATAATATAAAAACAGAAATTAAAATTTTTGAACAATATAACAATTATCAAATGGTAAAATAACAAGTTTTAATCAATTAGCCATAGACACTATAAAAACTCACTTTAATAACTGTTTTGCTTCTTTAAAGTTGACTTCGTAAATATGAGCACTAATTGAATGAATTGTGATATTCCCTATTCTTACATCTGTTTTTCCTGCCACATACTGTGATAGATAAGTTAAACCAACCGCATTTGGAAACCATGCACCATAAATATCGTGTGAACGCCAAAGAGCGGTTGTATAAAGTTTATTGTCCCTAATCTTAAAATCAACTAAAATCATACAGGGAACTTCCTCACTTTTAGAATCTAACACTTGATCCCATGTTATAGAAATTGCTCTTCTTGATTGGTGACATTGGTTTAGTCTATTAATAGCTTGTTCAATCTGATCAGTATTTTCAAAATGTGCTCTGAGTCTATTCCCATAAGTATAAACAAAGCCTTGTTTATCTTTACTAATAAATTGTTCACTATAGATTTTAAGTTTATCTCCACTCCAAAAATAGCCTTCTGGAACTCTAATATTTGAAATATCTTCCAAACTTTTAGAATGGAGACTATGTCCTAAACTTTTTGCTTGTTCAGCGAAAGTTTTATCAAAATAACTCAAACTCTTGATTGAACTTTTTTTGAAAGTTCTCCCTAATGGATTTTTAATCTGGATTAAAACATTTAATATTTCTTTTGTTAATGACCCTCTTTCATCTTCAATATCCTGACCTTCAATCATTATCTTCTTAACAAGTTGTTCCCAACCATCAGCTATTTCATCTACTTCTATTAATGTTGCCATTTATTCACCAATTATTTTTAAATTATATAATTATTACTTCATTATAATCTATTAACATCATATGTTTCTATTAAATTTTGAAAAGATTTAAATAATTTAAGGATGATTTTTTAATAAAAATTTTTATAAAAGTTTCTGTAGGCGATTAAAATATTAATTATATAATTCATATTATCAATAATCAAAGTTAATTATAGCTTTCTAATGATTTAATTGATTCAACCATAACTTTCAGCTTAGAAAATGCAATATTTTCGGGTAATGTTCTCATTCCACAGTCAGGATCAATTAAAAGATTTTTTGAACCTAAAATATCTAATCCTTTTTTAATTATATTTACTATTTCTCTTATGGTTTCAATTTTCGTGTTTTTAGTATCAATACAACCTAAACCAATTTTATTTAAATCATCATCATAATCATTAAATATATTGATATTTGTATTGTTGCCAGCGAATTCAAAATCAAGGATGTCAACATTGAATTCAAGTAAATCAGGCATTATATCATATATCACTCCACAAATATGGATTGAAAAGGGAATAGTTATTGATTTTGAGATCGTGTTAATTGATTCTTTAGCTATTTCCATATTAACAATACCTGTTGATAGAAATGGTTCATCTACTTGGATCATTTTCGCACCTGCTTTCTCAAGAGATTTTGCTTCGAGCTTTAAAATTTCAGCTAAATCTAAAATAGCATCTTCCTTTGCTTTGTAACTATTGTTTTCTATTGTTGAGGAATGTATCATTGTATTTGGACCAGTTATTATTCCTTTGATACCTTTTCTTTTTTTTTCTTTTTTTGATATGTTCAATTCAGATAGTTCTTCATTCATTACTTTTAAACCATACTTCAAATCATTCTCAGAATTTTTCAGATTTTTAGCTCTTAGCTTAGAAGTTATTTTAGACATGTTCCCTTCAAATTCATAACCAATAATGTTTTTTGCACATAATTTAATCATATCATCTCTTACTTGTCCATCAGAGATAATATCTATTCCTGCTTTTATTTGCTTGCTTACAGCATTCTCAATACCTATTTTATATTCATCATATAAACCAAAATAGTTTAGTACTGAGTCTTTAAAATTATTTGGGCTTTGTTTTTTTGAGGGATAACTTCCAACAACGGTGCTTATCATTAATAATCCCCTATTTAGTTAATATTCATCAATTTAATATAAAATCTTAAACTATTTTTAAAGATATTTTTCTTTAATAGCTATTTTTCTGATATTGTTAATTTCTTCTTCTTGCACTGGAAGCTCAATAGCTGATGTACCATGGCAAGGTTTAGTATATGGAATCATTATGGCTTTTTTTTCAGGATTCACTCCAATTGGGATTGGTGGAATACCTATGATTCTCACCCCTAATATTTTATCTCCAGGTTGTATATAAAAAATTTTATCTGCTTTTTCTTCTATAATTTTAGCACAGTCTTTAAATCCAGATCTTGTGGTTAATACTTCATAATCATCTGATTGTTGAAGGTATGTTTCTAAACAAAATGACATTTTTCCACTATTATACTTTTTATATTAAAAATAAAATTTTTTGATTCAGTTATTTGATTATATCCTTTATTTTAACATATAATATATAATAATATATAAATAGTTTATAATAATAATTGAATTATAATCAATCATAATTTTAAATAAAATAACCAACTTAAAAAATAACTAATTTAAAATATAGGTTCCAAAAATTAATTAGTAAATATAAATAAATTAGAATATAATTAAATAAATATTATATTAATATACATTCTTAAAGAATATAACCTTTTTCATATAGAAAAATATGATTCTTTTATATATGAAATAACTATTTTCAATTATGGATATATTTAATAGTTAAGTAATATTTGATTAAATGGTTAAATGATAGTGATTAAATTTTTTTTAAAAGTCATATTTAAAAGGGGATTTTAAATTGAATAATGAAAGATCTGTTTTAACAGGCAAAGAGCAAATAAATAAATATATAGAAAAATTAGGTCTTGAAGAAGCAGCAAACATTGATACAGAACAAATAAGAGAAAATTTAAAAACTAAATTTATTGGTCAGAAAATTTATGCCTTTCAAGAGGTTGACTCTACAAATACAGTGGCTAAATTTTTAGCTGGTAATGGAATTGAAGAAGGAACCATAGTCCTTGCAAGATCTCAAATTAAAGGTAAGGGAAGAAGAGGGAAAAAATGGGAGTCACCATTTGGAGGAATATGGTTATCCATTGTTTTACGCCCAGAAATAAGTCCACAAGTAGCTGCTTTAATAACATTAGGTGCTGGAGTTGCTGTGACAAAAGCTATAAGAAAATTCGATGTTGATGCCAGAATTAAATGGCCCAACGATGTATTGGTAGACGATAAAAAAATAGCTGGGATACTTACAGAAGCTAACTCAAAATCTCGCAAACTCGAGTATGTGGTTGTTGGTATAGGTATTGATAGTAATTTGGATTCAAGTTCAATATCTAAAAAATCTAAAATTAAAGCCACAACCCTTAAAGATGAGTTAAAAAGAGAAATAAATGAAATTAATCTTATATCAACTCTATTGAAAGAATTTGAAGATATATATAAAGACTTTGAAAATAATGACTTCGACGAAATATTATATAAATGGAGAAATCTCTCCCAAACAATTGGTAGTTATGTTGTAATAGAACAACCTTTTGGAAAAGTTTTAAAAGGGTATGTTGTAGGAATCAACAATAAAGGCTCTTTAATTTTGGAGTTAAATAATGGTGAATTAAAAAAAGTAATATCTGGAGAAAGTCATATTGTAGAAATTTCAAAATTTGAGAATTATGATGAAGATTTAAATTAGATTTATGAAATTATTAGTTAACATGAACTTTATACAAAAGTTATCTCTTATTTAAATGGTGCAGATAGTTCCGAATAGAAAATTTGAAAGAGTTACAAAGACCAAAAATACTAAATACCCTCTAATGGAAAATAAAAAAAATAACTTGACAGCATTGAGTCCTTGACATAATTTTGTAAGTAATGGACTTTTTAGATAAATATAATATTGTTTTATTTTAAGTTTTATTTAATTAAATAGTGTATTTATTGATATGATGAATTTTATAATTATTTAATAATGAAATAAGTCATGCTTAATTGATATTTTTAATAATGAAGAATAAATTCTTCTAAGTTGAAAATAAATTTTAACCAATAAAAGATCATGTAAAAAATTTATTAATTAAATTATTAATATCAAGGACTATAATTGAAATATTTATATTTGTGAAAACTGGATAGAGAAAGGAAAAATTTTGAGCTGTATTAATCCTGCTGGAAAGGATTCCTGATGACTACTATTTGTTTTTTTTGGTTAAAGAAATTGTAGAATGCATTAATTTCACTGAAAGTAAATGAGAAATTTCTTCATACTGCTGGAGAACCAGCAATACGATCGTGAACTGCTGGACTTTTACTTGTTTCTTATGGGTGCTGTGGATGGAAGATTCTCTCACACGAGAATTAGAACAGGCAGCGAAGTTTATATTTTATTTTATATCTTATTTAACAGCTAAATTCAACACCTTTATTATCATTACTATTCAACGATTTAAGAATGGAGAATAAAAGAATTATCACATGAATGCTTCCTGTAAACCTGTGTAATGTACAGAAATAAGGGTTATTGTTTGTTTAAAATAAATGGTAATTGATGGGACAACTGTAAAAATCAATTCATCAAAAAATAAGAGATATAAGAAATATAGATAAATATCTCATAGCCATTAATATAGTTGAAAAAGGAATAACAGTAGAAAAAAGAAGATATTTTTATATAATAAACGAAAATCAAGAATAGTGTATATTGGAGAAGAACAACTGAATAGAATTAAAAAAAGAGTTTAGAAAAACAGTATAAATATATAAGAAAATAAGGAAAATAAGGACGAATATTAAAAAACAAAGTTTTCATTTTAAAAGTTTTTTAGTTAGGATTTTATGAATTCCAGAACCATATTGGGCTGCTTTTTTTGGTCTACGAGCAATATAAGATGGAACACCTAAGTCAATAGCTACATCCCTAAGAATATGTTTTCTAAGTTTATCATCAGAAGATTTAATTTTAAATTCAAATGGTAAAGATAATGCAAACCTTATGAAGTCCTTATCTAAAAAAGGAGATCTGAAATTCAGATTATTAAAATTAGCTATTGCAATATCTCTTTTTAAATTGACTTCATACATAAATTCAATATCTTTTCTAAATTCATCAGTAAGAGAATTTTTATTTTGGGCATAGATATTTAAATATCGATTGTATCCACCAAATAATTCATCAGCACCCTGACCTGTTAAAATTGTTTTTAATCCTTCATCAACAACTAATTTTGATGTTAGATACATAGTCATTCCAACACCAAAATCAATGATATTTCCTTTTTCAATTATAGTTAAGAAATCTTCAAATTCAGATCTTATTATTTCTTCGTTTACTACACTATATTTTAAGTCTAAATTTAAGTCGTCAGCTATTTTTTTACTGATTTCAAGGTCTTTAGAATTTTCAACTCCAACAGTAAACAGCTTAATATCTAACTCTCCATTATCTTTTAATATTTTAGCTATTGTTGTACTATCAACTCCACCAGAAAAAAATAAACCTACTTCATCTAATCCATCTATTCTCATATTGACAGATTGTTTAAGAAGTTTAATAAGATTATTTTTGGATTCATTGTAATTTAAACTATTTTCATTATTTAAATTAGTATTAACTATTTCTTCCATGGAGGATTTAATGGAGGATATAATTCACTGTTAAACATCACACATCCAGGTTTAAATGTCTTAATATCTGAAATCCCTTCATTTTTCAGTGTTTTTCTGTTGTTTGTGAATAATAGTTTATTATTTTTTCCATAGTAAAGAAGATAAGAACCAATATCATCTCTTGATATTGCTGTATTTTCACCATCAGAAATTGAAAAGACAAAATCTCCGTTAACAATCATTGAAGCATATAAAATAGCTGTTAAAAAATTAAATTCTTGTTCGATAGAATTATCATTACTAAAAACAAATTCATAATCTTTATTTTCTTTAAAATGATTAACAAGATCATCTATTTCATTGTTCAATAATAAATATATTAAGTGTAGTAAAAGTTCACTGTTGTAAAGATAGTCAGTGTCATGATAGCTATTTAGAAAATTATTAATTTCTTCATGATTGTAGATTTCTCCATGAAAACTAAGTTTTAAGTCCTGCTTTATGTCATAATCTGAAAAATATCTATTATTTACCATATTCATTATTTATGATTTTTTTCATTTATAAATTTTTGATATGTATTATCAATGCTGTCAGTTTAAGAATTTTGTGTTTTTTTATTATTCTTTAAATCCTTAATTTTTCATTAAATCTAAAAAGTAATTATTAAAAACATACAATCATATTATAATTTTTTTAAAAAATTATAATACATAAAATTAATAGAAAATGAAACTATTAATAGTAATGAATAGAATATCTATTCATTATACAATTTAGAAAGTTAGTATGGCTATATGATGAAGATCTTATTGTTTGAATATTTTACAGCTTCCAATACTGAGGATTGTTCTATAATGCCTGAAGCTGAGGCGATGATAAAAAGTCTTGTAGATGATTTGAAAGATTTTGAAATATCTTTACTCATATCTAAAAATTTCATTCCATTATTTGAAGATTATCAAGATCTTAATATAATAGCTATTGAAGAAAATTTATTTGATTGGCTAAATAAGAATGTTCATAAGTTTAATAAAGTCATGTTCATTGGAGCAGAAGAAAATATGATTTTATATGAACTAACTAAAATAATTGAAGGTAAAGGAGTTGAAATATTAGGTTCTGATTCTAAAGGAGTTTTAACTTGTTCTAATAAATATGAAACTCATATGGCTTTAAAAGATAAAGTCGTTCAACCTAAAACAACTAAAATAGATATTAATGATGGAGATTATCAAACAATTATTAAAAATCTTTTAAATAAATCTAATTCTAAAAAGTTAATTGTTAAACCTGTTTATGGTGTTGATTGTCAGGATACAATTTTAATATGTGATGAAAGTGAAATAGCTAATTCAAATAAGAAGGAATTATTAATCCAGGAATTTATTGATGGAGAGATTGTAAGTGTAAGTTTAATATCTGATGGAATTAAATCTATTCCTATTAGTTTAAATAAACAGTTAATAGCTATTCATGGTAATAAATTTACTTATCTTGGAGGGGAAATTCCTTTTGATCATCCTTTAAAAGATGAAGCTTTTAAAATAGCTATAATGGCTGTTGAAGCCATTGATGGACTTAGAGGATTTCTTGGTGTTGATTTAATAATAACTAATAATAGGATTTATTTTTTGGAGATTAATTCAAGGTTTACAACATCTTATGTTGGTTTAACTAAAATATCTAATGTAAATATTGGTGAAAGTATAATAAAGCTATTAACTAATCAGATACCTTTAAATTCTATAAATATTAAACTTAATGGTAAGGTTAAATTCTTAAAAAATGGAAGAAGTTTAGAAATAAACTATGATTAAAATAGTTCATGAATTAAAAGAGATTGTTTAATAGAGGATAAAGGCAATGATACCTGTGGCTAAAAGACTTGAAAATGTAGATCTATCCGATGTTAGAAAGATGTTTGAGGCAAGTGG
>JAISTD010000075.1 GCA_031272765.1 Candidatus Methanovirga australis
AAGAATTTATTCTCTGTTTGAAAATATCATTTAAACATGACTTATTTCATTATTAAATAATTGTAAAATTAATCATATCAATAAATACACTATTTAATTAAATAAAACTTAAAATAAAACAATATTATATTTATCTAAAAAGTCCATTACTTACAAAAATCATGTCAAAGACTATAAGAATAAATAGTTATATATTTAAAGTTTAATGATAATCTCAATAATCAATATTATTAATGATAAACTTTTTACAATTTTTTGAAATAAAAATCTTCAACAATAGTTATTTGAAAAGAGAGGTTTATATATAATTAGGTTTATATAATTATTAGTTTATAACTATTTAAAACAAGCAGTTGAATTTTATGAATTTTTTTATAAACACTTTTTTATCAATTTATTATATTTAATTCTTATAAGATTTATTATATTAAAAAAAAATAACTCCTAAAATCTAATGATGTTAAGCATTTAAATACAATACTGATAAATATTCTAATGCCGTGCATGATTTTCATGGTTTTATATACGGAGACAGAACCCTTTTTTCAAAATTATCGATAATGCCTTTTATTCAAATGTTACCAACATTAATCATTGGTTTATTTATTTCCAGAATATTAAAAATTCTTAATTACTCTAAAGTTAAGATATTGAGTTTTATACTGGTAGTTACTTTAAGTAATACGGCATATGGGATATCTCATTATTTTAGGTATTTTTGGAAATGACGGTTTAATAAGAGCCATATTTTTTGACATATCTACACCAATACTCTTTTTATTTGTTAGCATACTTTTAACAGCAAAAATTAATGGCGATCCAAAAGATATCTTAAAAAATCTTATTGGGTTCCCAATTCTTTGGGCTTTAGTCTTGGAATTATTTTTAATATTTTCAATATTGATATTAAGTAGAACGAGAAAAAATATTAAAGTTGTAAGCTTTGTTTCATTAATGAAACTCATTTCATATCCAATATTATCATTTATAATCTGTAAATATTAATAATGTATACATAATTCAACTTTTATATTAGGCTTTTTATTATATTAATTTTATAAATTATTCTCTAAAATTTGATTTAAAGAACTATAATTCATTTTAAAGAGTTATAAGAGTATTAATAAAAAAACATGAAAAAGATTTTTATTATATATATTTTACTCTAATAACAATATAGAAATATTTATATACTGTTATGGTAAGACATAACTAACATCTAATATTTTAATTTTTATAAAAATTTTAGATATTATCACAACTTGTACAAGGTGATTTAATGACAGAAGAAAGAGATGTATCAAACGAAGAACCAAGAATTGGAGTTTATGTTTGCCACTGCGGTGTAAATATTGGAGGGGTTGTTGATGTCCCTGCTGTTGCTGATTATGCAAAAACTCTACCAAATGTAGTTATAGCAAAAAATTATAAATATTACTGTTCAGATCCAGGACAACAAGCAATTCAAGAAGATATTAAAGAGTACAACTTAAATAGGATTGTTGTCGCAGCTTGTTCTCCAAGACTTCACGAAGCAACATTTAGAAGATGTGTTAGAGAAGCAGGTTTAAACCAATTTTTATTTGAATTTGCTAATTTAAGAGAACAAGATTCTTGGGTACATATGGGTGAACCTGAAGAAGCTACCAATAAAGCGAAAGATTTAACAAGAATGGCTATTGCAAAAGCAAGACTACTTGAGCCATTAGAAGCTTCTAAAGTATCTGTGAATAATAAAGCAATGGTTATTGGTGGAGGAGTGGCTGGTATTCAGACTGCTCTTGATTTAGCTGATATGGGATTTAAAACCTATATGATCGAGAAAAACCCTACTATTGGTGGAAGAATGGGACAGTTAGATAAAACATTCCCAACATTGGATTGTTCAATGTGTATTCTTGCTCCAAAGATGGTGGATGTAGGTAAGCACGAGAATATAGAACTTTTAACTTACTCTGAAGTCAGAGAAGTACATGGTTACATTGGAAATTTCCAAGTAAAAGTAGAAAAGAAACCAAGATACATAGATGATGAATCATGTGTTGGCTGTGGCTCATGTGTAGAGGTCTGTCCTATCGAGATGCCTAATTATTTTGATGAAGGTATTGGTATGGTTAAAGCAGCTTACATTCCTTTCCCACAAGCAGTTCCTTTATGTGCTACTATCGATAAGGATTACTGTATTGAATGTAAATTATGTGATCAAATATGTGAACGTGGAGCTGTCAAACACGACCAAGAAAGTGAATTTTTAGATATTGATGTAGGAACAATTATTGTAGCTACTGGTTACGACCCTTACGATCCTACAGAGAAGTATGAATATGGTTACGGACAATATAGTAATGTTATCACAGCTATGGAAATTGAAAGGATGATTAATGCATCTGGACCTACTGAAGGACATGTTGTAAAGCCATCTGATCATAAAACTCCTAAACGTGTTGCGTTTATTCATTGTGTTGGTTCAAGAGATGAACAAATTGGTAAACCATACTGCTCAAGAGTTTGTTGTATGTACTCAATGAAAAATGCTCAATTGATTATAGATCACGAAGCAGATTCTGATGTAACATTATATTACATGGATATAAGAGCATTCGGTAAAGGGTTTGAAGAATTTTATAAAAATTCCCAAGAAAAGTATGGAATTAAATTCTTAAGAGGAAGACCTGCAGAAATCATTGAAAACCCTGATTTAACTTTAACTGTTAGGTCTGAAGACACATTACTTGGTAAAGTAACTGAATATGAATATGATTTAGTTGTTTTAAGTGTTGGTCTTGTACCTCCTGAAGGTTCTGAAACATTAAGACAAACAATTGGTTTATCTAAAAGTGCTGATGGTTTTTTAATGGAAGCTCACCCAAAATTAAGACCAGTTGATACTTTAACAGATGGTGTATACCTTGCTGGTGTTTCACAAGGTCCTAAAGACATTCCTGATGCTGTTGCACAAGGTTCAGGTGCCGCATCTCGTGCTGCAATTCCAATGGTCAAAGGTGAAGTAGAAATCGAACCTATAATTGCTACTACAGATGAAAATATTTGTGGTGCATGTGAAGTCTGTGTTGACTTATGTCCATACACTGCAATTACCATTGAAAATGATCAAGCTAAGGTTAATGTTGCTTTATGTAAAGGATGTGGTACATGTGTAGGTGCATGTCCATCTGGTGCTATGGATCAAAACCATTTTAAAACATCCCAGATTATGGCACAAATTGAAGCAGCACTTGAGGATTTAGGTAAATAAATTTGGAGATAATTCTCCAATATTTTTCATTTTTTACATAGTTATATTATTCTTACTTACTTCTTAGATTGAATATTTCTTTTTTAGTATTTCTTTCCTAACTTCTTTTATAGTATTTTACTCAACTTTTTTTAACTTCATATATTTTTATCAAATTTTAAAATACATGCCCTTATTAAACTTTATAATCTGCTACAATATTATAAACTGTGTTTATAATGCTTCAATCCTGTTATAACTATCTTGAATGAGCCCATATATTATAACTCTTATCTAAGCTTTCTTAACTGCCTAATTAACTTAAGCCCAGAATTAGAAGTTGTAAAACTTAAAAACCTGAAAATTAGTTTTAATAATCTTATTCTAAAAACAATCCCACCATCAAAATATAAGATTTCTTTACTAAAGTCTGCTCCAACACTTAAATTAGATTTATTATGAGTATTAGCTATTGTAAAAATATTATTAATAGCTGTAAAGCTAAGAGCTGTAGTCACAGGACTGTGAAAGCCAAAAATTAAATTTCCATTTAATTTTTCTAATTTAATGGATTCAATGATTATTATCAACAGTTTAGAAAGTTCATGAATGTTATTTTTGATTAAAAACAAAATCTTCTCAAAAATATTATGATCTCTAACATCTTCCTTAGTGCCAATATTTTTAAAATTACCAATACTTGATATTTTTTGATGATAAATCTTAAAAAATAGCCATTTAACTTTAATATCTAAATTAAAATCTTCATCAGCTTTCAACTTAATATCTATTTGAATATCACTGAATATAATAAATAAGAAAAAGAATATTAGTAATAATTTAATGAGTATTATAAAAATATTGTCAATCATATGAACCTTAGAGGCTGATGCTTTCAAATATAAAATAGTTTCTTAAAACTATTATTATTTTATTATTTTTTGAAGAATAACTTTTTGATGAATTTTTGTTTCCAGCAAGGTTAAAAACTCAGAAAACAAGATTTCCGTTGTTTTTTGTTTGCTCCAGACAAAAGTGAAAAACTTAGGAAACGGAGATTCCGTTATTTTTAATTTTCCTAACTTTTTTTTGAAAGCTTCTTAAAATCTTCTTCTTAACAAAAATTAATGGTTCCAAATCTATTCATTATTAATTTCAGGATCATTATGACTACTCATGTTAGATAAAATTTCTTTTATCAAATCTGTCAAAACCAGCCCTAAATCTGTAATGATTTTACCTGTCGTATCAATCTCTGATAAACTAAGAACTTGGACTAAATCAGAACTTTCTGGATTTTTATTAATAATTACTATGGAGACGGGTTCTATTCCGCCGCCGCCGCCAAACCCTTCCCCATTATTATTTTTTCCGTTTCCATTGATTCCAGCGAAGCCAAAACCAACCTTCATGAAAGGAATTATTAGTTTATCCTCTGTTTCAATAGGATCCCCAACAAAATTATTTGTTTGAATCAGATTTTTTAATTCTTCAATTGAGTCTTTAATTACATTTTCTCCCATTTAACACAACCCCATTTATAATAAAACAATTTTTATCTTCATCCAGCTTATTTTCATCCAATACATGTCGAGTGCAGGAAGCACCGATAATTACTGTTGATAAATTATGAATTAATGATGAATTCGAAGGAGCAATTATTCCTAACGCACCTAATCCAATAAGTGAAGTATTAATAGCTACTATGGCTTTGAAACTATTCTGAATTTTGTTCAACATTCTTTCACTTAAGACTCTAAGTTTAACAAGATTATTCAAATCATCTGAAATTAAAGTAATATCTGCAACTTCTCTTGCTATATCAGATGAATCTTTCATAGCTACTGAAACATCAGCAACTGATAGAGCTGGTGAATCATTTATCCCATCACCCACCATAATCACTTTAACGCCATCTTTTTTGATATCTTCAATTATCTTTGCTTTATCTTCTGGAAGTACTTGTGCTTTATACTGAGTAATACCTAATTCTTTTGAAACCGCAGAGGCAACATTTTCGCTGTCCCCAGTCAACATGATCACATTTTTAATTCCTAAATCTTTCAATTTTTTAATAACTTCTTTGGCTTCATCTCTAACAGGGTCTTCAATACAAAGAATACCTTCTAATTTTCCATCAATAGCTAAAAATATTGTTGAGTACTTGTCTGTGTTCTCATCAATGATTTTCTTATTTTTACTGCTTAAAAGAATTTTTTCATCTTCAAAAATAAAATGAGCACTTCCAATCATCGTTTTTTGAGATCTAAACATTGTTGAAATTCCATGTGCCACAATATATTCTACTTCAGCATGTTCTTCTTTATGCTTAAGATTGCAGACTTCAGCCTCGTTTACAATTGCTCTGGCAACACTATGAGCATAATGTTCCTCTAAACAAGCAGATATCTTCAATATATCCTCATTAGAATATTCGCCTAAGGATATTATTTTAGCTAATTTTGGGATACTTTTAGTCAGTGTTCCAGTCTTATCAAAAACAATTGTATCCGCTTCAGCATAATTTTCAATGAATTTCCCGCCTTTAATCATTATTTTGTTTTTACTGGCCTCTTCCATTGCTGAAATTACTGATATAGGAGTTGATAATTTAATTGCACAGGAATAATCAACTAAAAGTACTGAAAGAGCTCTCATCGAATTTTTTGTTAATATATAAGTTATAACTGTAGCTACTAAGCTAAAAGGAACTACAGAATCAGCTAAATTCTCAGCTTTACTTTGTATATCAGCTTTTAAAGTTTCTGACTCCTCAATTAGTCTGATAATTTTATTTATTCTTGTTTGCTCATCAACACCAGTTACAGATATCACAATAGAACCTTCTTCAACAATTGTTCCAGCATGAACTGCAGTCCCTTTATCTTTATGGACAGATAAATGTTCTCCAGTCAGGGATGATTCATTTATCATCGCATCTCCAGAAAAAATAAGACCATCAACAGGTATCATACCTCCAGACCTTACTTTAACTAAGTCTCCTTCTTTAACTTCTTGAAAAGGAATAGTTATTTCTTCACCAGATTCAGTGACCAACCAAATGGTATCTATATTAATAGCTAAGCTATTTTGAAGTGTATTTTTAGTCTTTTTTATCGTATACTCTTCCAAAATATCGGAAACAGAGAGTAAGAATACAATAGAACCAGCGGATTCATAAGATTTCATGAATATAGATCCACCGATTGCAAGAGCATCCAAAACAGCAACATTAATTTTCCACTTATTAATTGATTTCAATCCAGCTATCATAAATGGAATTGATCTATAAACTGCATTTACATTTTTTAAATGTATTGGCAGAAATATATCAAACAATACTCTTCCAAGGAGGATTTTGGAGAGTTTTAAGAAGAACTCATTTTCAAGTTGTTCCAATGAATTCTCATCATTAGTATCTTTAACTTCAAAAATATCTTTCTCTTTAAGATTGCTTATAAACTTAAATATCCGATTCTTATTACTTAATAAATCTTTATCCTTACAATTAAGAGATATAAAAATACTACCATTAATATGGGAAGTAGTAACAGTCCCCACATATTTTTTTTCTATAAGTAACTCAGCGATACCATAACCTTCCTTCTCAGTAAATGCATATCTACCTGATCGAAGTCTAAGTTTGTTTTTTTTGTTATATATTACTTTGTACCACATGATACTCCTCAATTTATTAAGTAGGATCATTTATGAATTTAATCAGTATAAGAGAAGATAAAAAATTAAAAAAGTAATTTAAATTTATTATAAACTAAAAATTTATGATAATTCAATATTAAAATAAAAAAAAAAAAAATATTATTTATTTTGAATAGTTTTCTTTTTAGTATTAATTGCATCATTCTTAATATCTTCAGCATCTTCTTTTATATTTAAAAGAGTTTCATTTGCTTCATCTTGAAATTGCATTACCTTTGCAGCCGTTTTGACTGCAAAATTCTTTGCGGTATCACTCTCTATGATTTTTTTCGCTGCAATTGCTGTGATTGCTCCACCAACAAAAAGTAACAAATTTTTATGCTCCATGACTTTATCTAAAGATCCTTTCATATTTTACCTCCATTATATTATTAAATTTTCAATGTATAAATCATATTTTAGATTATATATTCAATTAGACCATATTATAATTCTTTTTTAATAATATTTTTTATATTTTGTTATTAATATAAGTTTACTATTACATTTAATATGTATAAATATTATGACTTAAAATATATTTATTTGAACTTACAATATTATAATCGTTTTGAAATAATCGTTTTGAAAAGTTTTTAAATATTTTAAGTCGAAGATTTGAAAGGTTAGAAAATCTTTGATTTTCTTTAATTATAAAATTTTTTATTATTAAAATTCATGTATTTTTATACAATAATTAATATTTAATAAATTAATATTTAATAAATTAATATTTAATTTAAAGCAATCTATTTTTTATCCAAACATACTATAACTATTTAATTAATGTTTACGGAAGTTATTTTAATGATAAAATCTATTGATGAAGTAATAAAATGGGAAAAAAATGAATAAAAGTTATCTAAAAAAATTATAATAGAAGAGTTTATATACTTGATAGTTTAAATAACAATATTGTAATAAAGTTAGAGTATATCATGTTTTTTCTTAATTAATTATGAATGAGTTAAATTTATAAATAAATAATGGATATGTTTAAAATTCTATTTTTATAAAGTTTTCTTTTTTAATTATTATTTTAAGGGAATATGCTATATCTTTTATTGCATTATATAAGCTTTATACAATGAATAATACTATTAATAGTATAAAACTTATAAAATTCATTTAAGTTTATATTATTATATGTGTAATAGCTATTTAATAGGTTAGATAAAATGTTTGATAATAATTTCAATAGACAAGAGAGATCTTGCCCTGTAGATGTTGGAACAACATACACTCTCAAAATTGAAGATCAGGGTAAAGATGGTGATGGTATAGCAAGAGTTGATGGATTTGTAGTTTTTGTGCCTGGTGCTGAAGTAGGTCAAGAAGTTAGTGTAAAAATCAATGCAACTCGTAGGAAATTTGGATTTGGTGAAATAGTAGATGAAGAAGAAGAAAGTGTAGAAGAATAAATTTTCTCTTGTACTATTGTATTTACATGACTTTTATAGTTTTAATGTAAAATAAATAATTTATATTTAATTAAAAAAAGTTGAGTAAATCACGATTACCATTCCCTTAAAATAGAAACATTATATATTTTAAACATATATTCAATATATAGTTTAATATCTATATTGAATTTTTAACTCCTATTATTCCATAATAGGAAAACCCTTTTTATTTTTTTATTATCCTCTTTAAAACTTTTTATACTTACAACACAAGGATTATTACTTTTTATAATGTAATTGATTAATTATTTTTTAGTATAATCTACAATTTAAGTAATATTAATTACAGCATTTATCACAAATTTTATATATTAAAAAAACAATATTTTAATTGTACCATTTTTAATAATATTAAAACAATTATTATTTAATGGTGAAAATTAAGTTGTGAAATGTGTATTATTATACATTATACCATATATTTAAAATATGTGATTTAAAAATATGGATTAATATTACATTATTACAAAATATTTCAAAATTGTAAATTTTAATGAGAAAAATTGTAAATTTTAAATGAGATATTAACTATATTATTAAAACATATCATATTACAAGATATAAGGTTTGTATTGTTAATTCAGATATTAAATAAGGGCACACAGTTAATAAAATCATTCGTATTTTGTTAATATATAATTTATAATATCTGAAATATTATTAAAAAATATATAATAGCTAAAATACACATTGTATAGTACTTAATAAAGGCTATAATAAAATAATAGCCATGTAATATAATTTTTAAAGGAGATAAAAAAAATGAAAGTAGCGATTTTAGGTGCAGGATGCTATAGAACTCATGCTGCAAGTGGTATAACCAACTTTTCAAGAGCTGTTGAAGTTGCAGAAAAAGTAGGAA
>JAISTD010000085.1 GCA_031272765.1 Candidatus Methanovirga australis
TTATCTATCTGATTTCTTTGCTGGTTGTTAATCTTGGGTTGACCAGTATTTAAACACATTTTTAATACACTGCATCATGGTCTTTGCTTGGAGTCTCTCTTAATTGAAATTCTTTTATATTCTCATTTTCTCTCTAATACTTAATTCCCCACCTTTAGGCTTCTTTTTGAAGATCCATCATGATCCTTTTAGATTTCACACCACAATAACCTTTATTCTTGTAAAATAACCTGAATATTCATCTGTGCATAGATTTATTATGGTTATCATGTGGAGAAGCAATAGTTAATTCCACTCTGGATTAATCCATGCTCATTATCAACTAATGTATGTGTATTTATATCCACAAGCTTAACACCTTTTTTAGCCCATAGTACCATCTTTACTACGGGTTGTTTTTGCTTCTAACCCTCGTGGCGAGTTTTTTTTGATGACCTGGATCTTGTTAGGAAAGTTGCATCCTGACTCAACTCCCTTCCAGACTCTAACCCATAATTATCTATCATTTCATTGAATAAAGACCACACTTCATCCATAACTCCAGATTTGCTTAACCTTTCTCTAAATAACCATATTGTAGCTTTATCAGGTATAGGAGACCATCCAAGGAAATTTCTGAATGAAACTCTGTCACAGAGACTCCTTTCTAATTCTGGATCAGATAAACCATACATTTTTTGGATTATTAAGGCTTTAAACATGACTATAACATCAATTTCAGGTCTTCCACCTTTCCGTGTCTTATTTTTGTAAGCTTGCATTAGTATTGAGCGGAAAATTTCCCAATCTACTATTTGATCAATGTCATTCAATTTATCACCGTGCTTTTTAACATCTTCATACATTTGCCGCTGAATAAGATTAATTTCATTGTTCATAATTATCACTTTATACCATATAACATGTGAAGTCCCCAATACTCAAATTAAAACCACAAGGAGAGGTGTGAATAATCGATACCTTAGATGTGAATAATCAACACCTTTATATACTATCACAACATTAGGTTAATATAGAGTTTCATAATTTATAAATCTTATCAAAATATGCTATTTTTGGTAGGTTAATAGAAACTCTCTAAAGATAATAACGGAAACTTCGTTTCCTAAATTTCTCACTCTGTTCGAAATCAAAGATTATCTAAATTCAAAACGAAGAATTAATTCTTCTAAATTGAAAAATAAATTTCAATAATAAAAAATTTTAAATTAAAGAAAATCAAAGATTTTTAAACTTATAAAATCAGAGATTTTATAAATAATAAAAATATATGGTGTTAATAAAGTTAGGTAAGATACTATAAATAATTATAAATTAATATAACTAAATATGTTAGTATAAATAAATATATTACTATAGATGGATATATTGGTATAAATAAATATGGTTGATATATACAATTTAATAAATAATATTATTGATCAATCACAATTTACAATTAATTTTTAATTATAATTTATTAATTTTTAATCATGGTGATAGTTTGGATAAAGTTGTTCTTGCTTTTAGTGGAGGTTTAGACACAACAGTTTGTGTTAAATTGTTGGAAGAAAAATATAATTTAGATGTTATAACTGCTTGTGTTGATGTTGGTCAGCCAAAGGAAGAGATTGAAAAAGCTAAAAATGTAGCTGAGAGTATTGGAGTTTTTAAGCATTACAATATAGATGCAAGGGAAGAGTTTGCTAATGATTTCATTTCAAAGGGTATTAAGGCGAATGCTGTTTATGAAGATTACCCTTTGAGCACGGCTCTTGCAAGACCTTTAATAGCTATGAAGATTATTGAATTAGCTGAAAGAGAGGGTGCTACTGCGATTGCTCATGGTTGTACTGGAAAAGGAAATGATCAATTCAGGTTTGAGAGTATTATACGATCAATGTCTAATTTTAAAATAATAGCTCCTGTAAGAGAATTAAATTTAACAAGAACAGAAGAACAGGATTATGCAAGGAGTCATGGTATTCCTCTATCTCCAGACAGTAAATTCAGTATTGATGAAAATATTTGGGGTAGGTCTATTGAGGGGGATGTTATTGAAGATCCTAAAAATGAGGTTCCACTTGAAGCTTATCTTTGGGTGAAGTCAGTTGAAGAGGCAAATAATGTTCCTGAAAAGATTAGTATTAATTTTGAGTCTGGAATTCCAATAGCTATTAATGGTGAGAAAATGTCTTTAATTGATTTAATAGCTAAGGCTAATGAAATAGCTGGTAGTAATGGAATTGGGAAGATAGATATTATTGAGGATCGTATGGTTGGTCTTAAGAGTCGTGAGGTTTATGAGGTTCCTGGTGCAACTCTTCTTATTGGGGCTCATAAGAGTTTGGAGGGACTTGTGTTTACTAAGGATGAGTTAAGATTTATAGATTATATTTCTCCTTTATATTCTGATCTTGTTTATAATGCTTTGTGGCATGAACCACTTAGAGAGGATTTAGATAAGAGTATTGATTTTATGCAGAGAAGAGTCACTGGAAGGGTAGTTTTAAGTCTTTTTAAGGGCCATATAACTATCTTAAGCAGAGAATCTAATTTTAGTTTACATGATATTAAACAGATAAGTTTTGAGGATAAGGAAAATGATCAAAGGGAAATTGAGGGCATGATTAAGCATCATGGTATCCAAGCTGCTATTTATCAAAAACAGAATCATTAAGAGTGTTCTAATGATAAATTTTAAGGATGTTGTAGATTCAGATATTTTATTCTCTGATTCTGGAGGTTTTGTTAGTGCAAACTATTATCTTTTTAAGCACATTTCAAAAACACCTTTTTCGAGGTTTGTTTTAAGGGAAGCTGTTAAAGGAACACCAATTTTCAGATTTGGTTCTGGAGAGTTGAAGTTAATGTTGGTTTCAGGGATTCATGGTAATGAAGTTCCTCCTCAAATAGCTTCTTTGTTGTTAATGGAAAAATTACTTAATAGTAATTTGAATGGGACTGTTTATTTCATTCCTTTTTCTTCTCCCAAATCTATCATGCAGAATGTTCGTTGGTTTAATAATAATGATTTAAACAGGTCTTCAGCTATTTCTGGTTCATTAACCAACACTATTTTGAAGAAAGCTCATGAACTTAATATTAATGCTCTTGCTGATTTTCATTCAACATCTATTAACAGTAATCCTGGAAGAGAGGGTATTTTTTGTAGTTTAAAACCATTATATAAAAGTTATGAGATTGGAATTTATATATCCAAGAAAATAGGTTCTGAGGTTCTGTCTTTTGATATGGCAGGTTCAGTATTTAATGGTGCATTAGAGGATGAGTGTAATTTGTCTAATATTCCTGCAGTAACTTGTGAAGTTTTATCTCCACATGGTTATGCTGAAGAAGAAAGTTATTTAAGATCTTTGGAGCAGATGGAAGCTTTTTTATCCTATTTCAATGTCTTGTAGTAAAATTAATATTTATCTTTTAAGGATTCTTCTATGTATCTTTTTATATATTTGTCGTAGTTATGATTGTACCTGCTTTTTAAGGAACCTAATCTATTTTTATCTGTAAATGTTCCTTTTAATTTTTTTCCAGTCCATTTAATTTCTTCTTCTGTCCTCTTCCCATATTTTGTTCCAAACATTTTAAACAATGGGAATTTGGTTATTCCATTTGTTCCACTTAGGATTAGAATTCCAATGTTGGCTAAGTTGTCTATCCATGTACCACATATTATTTCAATTTTAGGAAAGTTTAGTCTTATGGTTGAGACAACCCAACTGTAGTATATTGATGATGGTGGTGATGACTCTTCAAATTCTGTTCCTTTGTGAGGATTAAGGGAATAAAAAATAATTCTGTTTATCTTATGTTCTTTTATATATTTAATAAGGTAATTTATATCTTCCAGGCTTTCTCCTAAACCTAAAATTATTGTAATAGCTTTTTTAAATCCTAAGTCTTCAGCAAGATTTAACATATTACTAATATCTTCTAAAGGTTTACTTGGACATATACATTTATGAAGCTCAGGATTTACAACTTCAACTGATCCTGTAATTCCTATAATTTCTTTACCATATTCTGTCAGGTCTTTGCTTATACCAACATTCAACCAAGTACCTTTTTTAGTTATTTCATATATTTTTTTAGAGAGGTTTTTAATTTTTTCAGTTGAAAAACTACTGTATCCCGCGGATAAAAATTCTATATTCCATCCTAAGCGAGTACATAGTTCGACTTCTGCTAAAATACCATTTACATTTCGCCTTGCTTTTTCAGGGTTATTAATTCTTTTTTTCTCAGCAGCCATATAACAAAAACTACAATCTCCTTTTTCACACCACCAAGAAATTAACAATGCTCTTTCTAAGGTTATTATGTTAGAATGATTTTTTTTGGTAATTTCATTAGCTTTAACTACTAAATCTAAAACTTCATTATTTTTTATTTTATTAATATAATTCATCTTTATCATTAATTTATTATTTAAATTTAATTATATATTTCAAATTCATAAATATAAAATTTTTAATTTTATAATTTAGAAAAACGGAGTTTTTCATTTTTAAAAAAGTTAAATAGATCTTCAAATTAATTTTGAATAATCTTTTAATAAAATTTTTAAATAAATCTTATAAAAATTTTGAATAAGTACTATAAATAGGATTATTTATTGATTATAGAATAAATTATATATATTTAAAAAATATTATAAATAATATCTTATTATAAAAAATTATGTTTAGGATTTTTAATTAAATCATTTAAATTAAAAAAGATATTATTATGATTTTTATGGTAACTTGTAGATATTGTGGTCAAAAAAGTAGAACTGGAGAGTTAAGATGTTCTAATTGTGGTAAACCACTGAGTTTATTAGCGAATGACCCATCAGACCCAATGTTTGAGGGAGGCATAGGTCAAATCCATGAAGATCATTTTCAGGAAGAAAATATCAAAAAAGGTTCTATTAAGTGGAAATATACTAATCCAGAACATGATAATTCAACTAATAAATTTGATAATCAAAGTAGAGAATATGAATCCTCTGTTGATGATTTAAGCTATAATCAAAGTCATCCAGATCATTATGAGTATGATGACGATTTTTATAGAAATAAATTTAATGAAAATATTGAGCAATACAGATCTAACTTAGATAACAATCATGATAGAAAATCTGAAGTTATAGGATTTTTTATAGAGTGGGATGTAATTGTAGCATCTTCTTTTATTGTTATAATTTTAACGGCTATTTTTAATAGAATATTTCCAGTAGTAAGTTATGTTCTGGCATTGTTAATTTCTTTGGTGTATGTATTAGCAACTATTAAAAATAAGAACACATTAATATTGGCTATTCCCCTATCTTTCATTACAACCTCTGCAATTTCAGCTTTTTTAAGTTTATAATTTTCTTTTTTAATGGTATATTATTCTAAAAATTAAAATTGTTAGTTTTTGGAAATTAATTCTGCCAAAACCTTTATATATTATTATGTTCAATATTATATTATATTGTACTATTTGTATTATATTTTCGACTTTATCATTATTCAATATTTTATATTATTTGATAATCATTTAATAAAATTATCGTATTATAAATAAGTTTATATATTATAATTATTAATAGTATAATACTGATAATGAAATATAAAATTAATATACTAATTTTAAATGCCCATGCCGTCGTAGCTCAGTAGGTAGAGCGTTCGGCTGTTAACCGATTGGTCACAGGTTCGAGCCCTGTCGACGGCGCTTAAATAGGGCCCATAGCTTAGCCAGGTAGAGCGCCCGGCTCATAACCGGGAGGCCATGGGTTCAAACCCCATTGGGCCCATGAATTTTGAAATCTTAAATTTATTTTAAAATTCTAAGCTATTAAAATTGTTTGTGTAGTTTTTATTTGTTCAGTTTGTGTATTTTTGATTGTTTAAAACTATTAATTAATGTTTTAAGTTAATAGCTATTTATAAATCCATGCTCTGGTGGTGTAGTCCGGCCAATCATTTCGGCCTTTCGAGCCGAAGACTCGGGTTCGAATCCCGGCCAGAGCATTTATCTTTTATTAAGCCTTTAGGAATTAAATGAAGTCCTCCTTTAATCGAAGCGGGAGTGCCCGAGCTGGTCAAAGGGGACAGGCTTAGGACCTGTTGACACAGGTCTACCAGGGTTCGAATCCCTGCTCCCGCATTAAAATTCCAAGAGGATTTATTAAAAGTTTAAAGTCTTAGGTTTAAGTCTTTTTTAGGTTTAAATTTTTTTGTTCATTGGTTTAATCTTTTTAAAATAGTTAACCTTTAAGTCGGATGTTCCTATTTCAAAGAATGTTCATTTTAAAGGTTATTTTTTATAATTGCCGGGGTAGGGTAGTTTGGTCATCCTACGGGACTGTGGATCCTGTGACTCGGGTTCGAATCTCGGCTCCGGCCCCATTTTATAAAAGATCATATTTTTTTATAAATCAATCGAAGGTTATATAAAAACATTTATATAATATCTTAAACAAAGTCTAAAATATGATTTTAAATAAAACTATTAAATTTTGTTTTTTAGTTTTAATAAGTAAATTACTTAGTTTTGCTGGTAAATTAATTATTTAAAAGTAGAATAAGTATTAAAATAAATTAATTCGTTTAGCAGGGTGGGGTAGTCTGGTGATCCCGCGGGGCTCATAACCCCGAGAGCCCTAGTTCAAATCTAGGCCCTGCTACTTATAGTATTTTATATTAAATTAGATAATATTTATTAGATTGAATCTTAATAATATTTATTCCTTCTTTTTTATTCACTTAATTATCATTTTACTCATTCTATTTATTTTTTTCAACCTTTCTACTTTATCTTTTCTTCTCTGCTGATCAGTGCACTTTGAATTCCATTGATATATGTTTAATAGAATATCAATATAGGTGGTTTAAAAATTAAATAATTTTAAGAATAATTTTTTAATAATCTTTCATTAAAATATATTTTGTTTATTGAAAGTAAAATCGTTCAACTGATGTTTATAAAATAATTTATATTTTTAATAATTTATTAAATATTACTATTTTAATTATTTTATTTTTGATTATAAATAATTATAAATGTTGTTTTTAAAAAATAAGAATTATAATTTTATGAATTTTAATCTAAGGAAAGATATTACTAATTTAATTTTGTAAAAAATAATATCAGGAATTATAATATCAAACTTCTTTGATATTTTATTAGAACTATTTATTTATGATAAAGTACATAATATTTTAATGATAGTAAACCGAAGACAGCTACTGGTTATTTGTTAACTTAGGAAACTCCATCCACCACAGAGAACTATAGTGTTGAGAAAACATATGCTGAGAAGTATGACACTGGAGCAGAAACGACACGTCTTTTGATGAATGATAATGATGCCACGGCTGATAGACATTAAAAGGAGCGGTGAAACGGCCAATCTATAGGGTGCAAGAACAAAAGTGCTGATGACAACTCTCGAGGCAAGGTAGTTCGCAAAGATGAATGCTGTTAAACAGAAGATGGGTTATCTCGGTATACTATCCCTATTTTTTATTATGCTTGTTTCTATTATATAGTTTAAGACAAAAATTTTTGATATTTTAATATTTTATATTTTTCATGGGATATTTTATATTTTTAATAAATTTATTAATTAATTTTTATTTTGATGTTATGTTGATTGTAAATGATATTTTTAAAGAATAAGAATTAAAATATGATAAATTAAAATTTAATTTCGTTGTATTATTTTAATTTTTCCCTGAATTTTTATTCGTTGGGGTTTTTTAGATAGTAAATTTCAGCTATTTTATCAGAGATTTTAAAAAAACCATCAGTGTATTCATTATTAAATATTCCTGTTATATATTCTATTTGCCATTTAATCGTGTCTTTCAATGTATTTAGATTAGCAACTCCTCTGTATTTAAAGGTGTCCACTCCATATTCTTTTTTAAGAGTATCCACCAACAAATCCAAGACTAATTTTTCATTACTTAATTCATTATCATCATTTAAAGACTCATCATCAGATTTTAAAAGTGTAGATGATTTTTTATTGGTTATTTTTATCACTGGAAGTAACTTGTTTAAATCCAGTCTTTCTCTGTAGTTACCTTTTTTCTGTAATTTTTCAATTTTATCCTGAAGAAGAGATTGAATTTTAAGTAAGTTATCATAGTCCTCTGTTTTATCCACAATTTTTCTAAATATCTCTTCTGCCTCTGTTTCATCGTTAGATTTTATGGTAACTCCTTCAACAAATTTTTGAATAATTAATGATATGTAACCTGTTGATTCATCTGGTTTTTTGATTGATTTAATTATATCAATATAATTTGCCCATACAGAATCACCATTCCCGTGTTTTAACATTAAACTTTGTTTTCCCACTCCAACTATTTTGTAAGGTCCTATGTTAATTCCTTTTATCTGGTCTTTATTTTTAAGAAAATAATTCTTTATATGTTTTATGTTATCTTTTTCTTTGATTTTATATTTTTCCATATTTCCACCATTTAAATCATATTTAGTTTTTATTATTTAGTTTATATTATCGTGGTTAGTTTATATGTCTGTTTTTCTTGTATTGATATTTATGAATATAAGACTTACAAATTTATAGCTTTAAGTCATTTGAAGATCTTATAAATTTATAAAATTACTGAAAATCCTTTGGATTACTGAAAATCGAAGATTTTCATAATTACAAAAATTGCAAAGCAATTTTTGGTAATTTTCATATTTATAAAATTTTTTATTTTATAAGTCTAAAAA
>JAISTD010000094.1 GCA_031272765.1 Candidatus Methanovirga australis
TGTATTTTTAGTCGTAATGCAACCAATTGTAGTAATTGTACTTATGTATTTGATATGTTTAATCGTACTAACGAGTATCGTCAAGCCGATGGTTATCTGCATGTTTTAAGCACTGAATACGCTAAAATGAGCAATGGTTCTTCTAATCCATGTAAGATTAAAATCAATGGTACCATACCCGAGGCTGCTAAAGGTATTATAGTTGATAAAGACAATTATACGAGTTTCTTCACTTCAACCGACCAAGACCTAATTAAATTTGCTAATAATACAATCGAACAAGAAAAACAACTTAACCAATCAATTGAAACCGCAAAAAAAACTAAGAAGAATTATTATATTGCAATGGCTGTGATGGTTAGTGTATTTGTGATATCTGTCATTGTTTCTATAGTAGCTGCTTGTATAGAGCCTGCTTCATCTAGTACAGCTGAGGGAACAATAGCTTCATCAAATCAAGCTACAGCAGAAGGAGTTGGAAACTCAATACTTGCACCAGAAGTAGTAGAGACAATGTCTGTGTGCACTAAAGTGTTGTTAGGGTTGGGTTGTGCATCCGCGGTTGTTAGTGTTGTGGGTTTTGGTATTTGTGCTACTATGGAGGGCAATGCTGAGGCTGAAGTTGAAAGTGGGGTTTCAGCTTTAACTTATGAGGAAGGTGTTTTGTATGGTGTTAATATGGAGGCTACATTCCGTGCCTTGAATAAAGTTACAGTTGACCCAATTAAATAAAAAAAAAGAAAAAGGTTTATTATAATGGATATTATTTATAGTATAATAATATCTTCAATTTTTTTTAATTATTTCTTTTTTTAGTTTTTGTGGATGTCTAACAACTCAATTTTTTTTTAGAAATTGATTACTTCTATTTTCAATTATAAAGAATCATGCGGTCTTGTTTTTCATCTGAAAATAATTGTTAGACAGACTCATTTATATATTCTAAGAATTTATTAAAAATATTATTTTTAATTAATAATTAATGGTTTTTTGAATAGTTCAAAGTCTTGAATGTAATCTTTGGAGAATAAAATAGCTATTTCTGCTTTATTCAGTTCAACACCCAAATATGCTCCGTGTTCAAGTTTGGATATTAAACCTCTTTCAATTATCTCATTGAAGATTTTTTTGGCTGAAGTTCCTTCGATAATCAGATTAGGAATGGTTTTTACATAATGGGTCACCACAATTTTACTTTTATCATATCTTGTGCCATGCTCAACTCTAATTTTAAAGCTTCCTAATTGATCTTTTTTAAATTTAGGGTTTTTTTCTGCTGAATAAACAGGAACATTTAAATTCTCTCCATTACGACCTATAATTTTTTTAGTTTTATCGTTATTTTTATCATCATTTTCTTTTTCATAATTGCCTGTTTCAGTGCCATTGTTTATCTCGTTATTTAAGGCTTTATATTCTATAGTTTTATCAAAACTCAATTTTTTTTTATCTTTAAATGTTATTAGATCTATGCCTAAGTTTTTGGGAATTGTGCCACGATTTTTAGATAAAAACATCATTTTTGAGGATATTGCAAGTTCATAAACACTATTCCAAGTTTTTCCACTTTCATCTGGTGTGAAAAGAACTGATGCTTTAAGTTCCATTGCTATTCCTGTGATTAAACTATTAACTCCAGTTGAGTCAACATCCATTAATTCAGTCACATTTCCCACTCCAAAGAACAATGGATTTGGATGTTTGTCCTTAAATTTTTTTGCTGCAATTATTGAGTCTACAATACTCTTACTATTCACAGGATCCAATATTATGTCTCCAAGAATAGCTATTCCTTCACATTTTTCCATTAATTCTTCAATAGCTATTAGTCTGTCTT
Source organism: Candidatus Methanovirga australis (assembly GCA_031272765.1). Taxonomy (GTDB): domain Archaea; phylum Methanobacteriota; class Methanobacteria; order Methanobacteriales; family Methanobacteriaceae; genus Methanovirga; species Methanovirga australis. The sequence continues at coordinate 1,838 of JAISTD010000094.1, forward strand.
CTACTCCAGTTGGAACTTTATTCTCTTTAAAGTTGGTTGGAAGTAAAACAGCAGGAATATCTTTATCAATAAGTTTTGGAAGAATTTCTTCATAGTTTCCAAGATCTAAGCTTAAAACTAAGTCAATATCATTATCAATAGCCACATTAATTTCTTTAGGGTTTAAACTGTCTATACTTAATGGTTTATTTCCCACAACTGTTCTTAGTGTTTTTATTAGATCAGGAATTAGGTGGGACATATTCTCTCCTGCTACCATACCAATATCTATCATATCTGCTCCATTATCAAGGAAATATTTTGCTTTAAAAATTAATTCTTCTTTTGATAGTAATGGAGCATTAGTTATTTCGCATAATATTCTTATTGGAAAGTCTTCACCAACAGGAAGGTCTCTAATTAAAATGTTGTCTGGTTTTTTAAGAAGTTCAACTATTTTTTCTTCATTTTTTTCAAAGTCTTCTATAAGTTTGAAAACTAAGTTTCTTTTAGCCTCTTCTATAAGACGATCAGCAGGTTTTATTTGGGATAGTTCAATGGTTTCATCTAAATCTAAAACCATATCTAAGTCAGCACCTTGGATTGGACCTTTAAAACAGGGTATTTTAAGGGATTCACTTATTTCTGTTGTTGGTTTTTTCATCAACCCTGGAACGATAATTTTTTCAATTTCATTTAAGTTTCCTTTGAAATTCTCTTTAAGTTCTTTTATAATTTTTTTTGGTGTTAAAAATGCAGCTACTTGTGTATTTGCTATATGAACCATCACATCTTTTTTAGAGGATTTAGCTATTTTTTTAATTGTTGGAGCTGCAAGGTGCCCTGTTACAATGAGTATCATTAATTTCACTTTTTCAATTGTTTATCATATGAAAAGATAAATTTTCTATTTAAATTTAATGAAGAAAATTGTTATTTAAGTTTAATAGTAATTTTTATTAGAGTTATATTTTATTAAATATAAAATTGAATAAAATTATATTGGATCATTTTAATATTTATTTTAAACTTGGATTCATTCTATATTCCAGATTTAATTTCTCTTAAGTCTCTCATAAAGTTCATAATATGAACATGTTTTATGTGGGGCATCATAACAATTCTAATAGCTTTTGGACATGAGGATATTGAAACTTTCCATGATTTTTCTTCAATAGCTTTAGCTAATTCCTCTGTTTCTATTTTTGGATGATTAAAGCTAACTATATTAAGTTGGGGCTTGGTGATTAAATTAAATCCTTCTTTAATTAAAGCGTCCGCTAAAAAATTAGAATTAATCATACAACTTTTAGCTATTTCACTATATCCTTCTTTTCCCATATATTTTAGCATTGCCCAAGTAGCTGCAGATGCTGCACCAAGCCTTGTTCCTACAATTGTAGACTGTTTTTTCACTGTTAGATAAGGGGTGTCAACATTTATTAGATCAATATATTTTTTTTCTCTGTAAATAATACAACCTGTTGGTATTGGTGTCAAACCCATTTTGTGAGGGTCTATTGTAATTGATGAAACACCTTCATTTGAAAAATCAAAATTAGGAAGATTATAGCCAATATATTTTAAAAATGGGATTGAAAACCCTCCAAAGGCAGCATCAACATGTAGATAAATATTTTCATCAATAGCTATTTGGGATAGTTCTTTAATAGGATCTATCATTCCTAGTTCTGTTGTTCCTGCAACGCCAACAATAGCTATTGTGTTTTTGTTAATATTTTTTTTAACAGATTCAATATCTATTCTGTATTCATTGTCTAAATTTACTTCAATTAATTTAAGCCCTAAGATGTCAGAAGCTTTTTTAAATGAAAAATGAGCTGATTTTGGAAGTATTAATTCAAAAGGTTCTGTGTATGGGTGTTTTATATTGTTTGTTTTTATATGATGATTACGTGCTGATCTCATTGCCATTATGTTTGCTTCACTTCCACCTGTCACAATATTCCCATATGGATTATCTAAAGATAGTAATGAAGCTATTATTTTTATAGTTTCCTCTTCAATCTCTGCTGTTCCTTCAAATAGTCCAGGATCACCGAGATTAGTTTCTATAAAATCCATAAAAACTTTTTTTGATAGTGGATGGGGTTCACTACACATGGATCCCAATATTCTTCCAGAAAAATAGCTTAAATCTTTGGATTTAAATTCTCTTAACTTTTTTAATACATATTCTTCTTCTAAAGGTTTGTTCATCATAGGATCATTAAACTTTTTATAGATGTATTTTGTAAACACATTGTTTATAAGTTGAATTTATAAATTAAAATTATAAACTTGTGAAATAATTAATTACTATTGTTTAGACTTTATTTCATTATATTTTGTTTCATCATGTTTTATTTAATAATTTAATATTTTAAAATTTTTACTATTTTAACAATATCTTAATTTAAAAATATTACCATATATATTATTATACTTCTTTTTTTTATTTTACTCTTTTTTTAAAAAATAAAATTATATTAAAAATAGAAATAATGAAGTTATATTCTTTTTAAAACTCTAATTCATCTTTATTCATCCTAATCAATGGTTTTGATAAATGTCTTCTTGCTGATGTGGGTGTTTCATAATAACTATTTTCATTAAGTTCCCTATTTTTGATAATAGCTATTTTTTTCCCATTTGAAAGTTTAAAACCACACTTTTTACATTTATATCCTTTTTTAAAACCTGCAGAAGTCATTCTTTTACCACATTCACATTTAGGATTTTTGAAGGCTACTTCCTGATTTAAAGATAATATCCTGATTTTTTCAATGTTAAATGTTCCACCACAGCCAATACCACCAAACAGTTGGACTTGATCTCCTTTAATAAGTTTTTTTATAGTTTTTCTAAAATCTTTTGTTGGTTCATAAGCAGCGGCTTCGATTTCACCAGATTTATCAGATAATTTAAAGAAAATGTGACCTCCAGTAATTACATAAGGATTCTCAATCACTGTTCCAGTTACTATATAAGAACCATATTTTTTCATTTTAGCTATTTCATCTATTTTCTGAAGATGCATATCTGTATGTTGATTTGTTTTAAAAATTATGGATTTATCTATGGTTTCATTAGTTTTTACAATGTTTTTGGCTATTTTAAGTATTTCTACTGATTCTCCCCTAACTCCATAAAGAACTGGGCAAGGTGTTTTTGGTTCAATGGCAATATAATCATTGTCAATATTTTCAAATGTTTCAGGATAGGTTTCTTCATTCATTAAGACTACAGAATCATAATCAATGTTTCTTTTAGTTCCATAATTGCCCTTTATTCTATAACTTATTAATTCATAAGTGTAATCTTCAAAAAAGCATCCAATAGCTGCTAATGACCCTATAATTCCTCTTCCTCTCTTAAACTTATGGATTTCAGCACCAATGTCTTTAGCAAATTTTTCAGCTTCTTCAATTGGTATAATTGAGTGGATGGATTTAAGAGAGTGATTTTTCATTTTTTCACTGATTTTTCCTTGATAGAATACAACACCAGGATTTGTATTTTCACAATCCATCATTGATAAGCTTTCAACATTAGAAAGAACAATTTTCTTAATTAAATCAATGGAATAATTATTAGAAAGAGATATTTTAAATGATACTGCTCCGTTTCCACGAGTTTTAAATCTTGCAAATGGGTTTAGTCTAATAAGTCTTGGGAAACCAGTAATATTAATA
>JAISTD010000098.1 GCA_031272765.1 Candidatus Methanovirga australis
TGAGTACTTTATCTCCTTTTCTTAATCCTCCTTTAATTAACTCATTAGCAATAATATTAGATTCCAAATCCAAATCATTAAAGGTTAATGTTTTATCTGTAGCTATTAAAGCAGTTTTATTTTTATTATTTTCCACAACTTTTTCAAATAACTTATTTAATGTTTGAATTTTTGGTTGTTTAAAAGAATAAGAATTAGTGTTGAATTCAGCAAGAGCAATATCTTTAAGAAGAGTATCTTCCTTAACAAAATTCTTTAATACGGTTATTAAACTATCATAAAATAATTGAATAATTTTTTCACTGTAAATCGAAGAATTGTAAATTATTTTAATTTTAATTTCATTTACATCATTTAGTATTATAGATAAATTAGATTGAGGTAACTTATATTCCTCTTTTTCTTTTTCATGATAATATTGCAAATCAGGTAATACTAACTTATCTCCTGTTTTAATGTCATATGCTGCTTTAAAATTAGGAAATTCATGTTGATATTTTTTAATTGTTAATATTTGTTTTTGAATGTATTTTAAAAAATCGATAGTGGTATTATTAGTATTTATTTTTATAGAAAATGGTATTTTTTCTAAAGTATTCTCACCACTACCACCAATATTATTCTCATTACTTTCAACTTTACATAATTTAGAAATTAAGATATTTTTGTTGTATGTGAACTTAGTTAATGTTAAACATAATGATGATAAAAAATAAGTGTTAAAATCAATGCAACTTAAAAAATTTAATGAATCTTTATTAAATATGAAAGTTTTTTCCTGAATAACTTTACTTCCAGATTTATCATTAGGGAGAATTGTTTCTTCTGAAATTTCAATCATTTGTTTGAAAAATATTTCGCTGTTTTGAATCTCACTTCTCTTCATAAAACACAAATCCTTAAATTTATTAAAAAATGTATTATGGGACTGTCCAACAATTATTTTTGTTCAACCCATATAAATACTTAAGTGAACAATTTTTAAATATTTAAAATAATTTAAATAATTTTCAATAAAAATCTATAGATTAAATTTTTGTTCAGTGAGTCAGAATTGTTAGACAGACCCATAATATTAAAAAATAGTTCAAGACCAATGAATATCAATTTTATTATATAATTAAATCTTCTAAATTTTTCAATGGATTGTTAACCAATAATAACAGATAGGAATCAATAGAGTTACATAAATTTTCAATGTCCATTTCAGAAAAATATGCTACATCATACGAAAATGACAATTTGAACTTATCATGTCTATTAACATTGATAAGCAGTTCATTTTCACTCACATTAACATTATTCAAATTAGGACTTTCATAAGCTATTAAATTCTGATTAAATTGATTCTGTCTATTATTAACTATTTCGCTTATATCATGATAATTATATATTATTTTAAAAGAACTATTTTTACTAAAAGAATACATAATTTCTTCCAGTTTTTTACTTGGTAAAATATTAACTGCATCACCAATATCTTCACTCACATTTTTTAAATATTCTTTCACTGAATTTTTTGGATTTAAATTGAAAAATAAAGGAAAATGTCTCCTAAAAAGACCACAAATATCATAATATATATTCTTATCCCTACCATTAAAAATATATTCTAAATATATCTCCTCTTTCTTAAATAAATCCTTTAAAGCTAAAACAACTGAAGATAAAATCAGAGTATTATGACTTACATTAAATTCTCTACAAAATAAATCAATGTCATTTTGAGGAGTATTAAGATCAAAATGGAAATATTTAGTTTCAGAATCTGATTTTTTATGGGTTAAATTAAAATAAGACTCCAAAGATGAGTCTTTAGTTTTATCAATTAAATATTGTTCAACCTTCACATTATTATTTTTTTCAGAATCCAATAAATCTAAAACATAATCAAAGTAAGTAACTTCTTTTGATACCTCTTTACCCGAATATAACTCAATCACATCCCTGAAAAAATTCTCAATTGAAACACCATCAGATATAGTATGGTTGAAAGAAGATAAAATAAGAGTTATATTTCCTTCATAATATATTTTGAAATCAAATAAAGGTGCTTTAAAAAGATTAAAAGAAACAACATCATTAATTTCATGAACATTTACTAAACCCTTAATTATAGGCATATTAATCTCCAAGTCATCACATCTTTTCTGATAAATTTCACCATCAATTTCTGTAAAAAACATTTTCATGTCAGGATTAACTTCAATAGCTTTAATCATTGCACTTTTCAATTTAACAGGATCAATATCTATCAAGGTTAAACTAAAATGAGAATCAAATTTTGAAGATGAAAAATTCTCATCTTTAATTAATTGGTAGTAAGTTAACTGTTGAGGAGATAAAGGATAATAGTCTCTTGTTTCATATTTTTTATAAGTTTCAGTTGATTTCTCTATTTTTTCAGCTAACATTCTAATATCCATAAACATTAAATCATTCAAACTTAACTCAACTTTATGATTTTTAAACAATTTATTTGTAAGTTCTATTATTGATATTGATGAAAACCCAATATTAATTAAGTTATCTTTTACTCCAAAGTTATCATAACCTAAAATATCAACACAAGCATCGAATATTTCCTTCTCCAACTTCGTACTTGGTCCTACAATATCATTTGAATTCATGTTTAAATAAATATCCAATATATTTTCAGGCAATATATGTGTTCTATCAATTTTACCTCTCTGATTCAATGGAATGGAATCAATTTTCATTATAACTGATGGAATCATATAAACTGGTAACAATTCAGATAATTCACTTTTTATTTTATCAACATCAAAAACTTCTTCATTATCATCAGTTACAACACCAGCATATAATCTTACATCATTTTCAATACCTGTTACATCACTTACATCAAAACCAGCCACCACACATTCTTCCACTCCAGATATTTTATTAATTGTGTTTTCTATTTCTGTTGGTTCTACTCTATATCCATGAATATTTATCATGAAATCTTTTCTTTGAAGAAAAACCAAATCTCTATTATCATTATAGTATGCTAAATCTCCAGTTTTATACAAAACTTTATACTCATCAGAACTTGAGTAAGGATTAGGTATGAATTTTTCATCTGTTAACTTTTTATCATTTAGATAACCTAAAGCCAACTGTCCAGCAACACAAATCTCACCCACAACACCATCACTCACTTCTTCCAAATTTTCATCTAAAAGATAAACCTTAATATTATTCACGGGTTTTCCAATTGGAGTATCATTGTATAACTTATCAATTATGAAAAAAGTATTAAAACCTAAAGTTTCTGTTTGTCCATATAAATTAATAATAGTAGTCTTTGAAGAATAAATATTAGAAGCCTTATCTGTTGAGACAATAAATGCTTCTAATAATCCATCAGCATATCTTAAAAATTTTTCAGCTAACTGAGGTGGAAACATAGACCCATTAATCTTATTCATCTTCATATACTCTATTAAGTAGTGTAGATCTAATATTTTTTCATCGGGGATAATGTGTAAGTAACCTTTTGAAAACATCACACCAAAGGTTATGAGATGTGCTGCTATCATTGAAAAAGATGGTATTAAAGTCATCACACATTTTGATCTTAAATATTTTTCAATTAATTCTGTTGAAATATTCTTTGAAGCCATGCAAATTTGTTTGTAGTTTATCATCACTCCTTTAGGAGTGCCTGTTGTCCCTGAAGTAAAACAAACTAAAGCTAAATCATCAATACTGATATAATTATCATCATCAATAGGATTTTCAAAATCCTCATCCAAACCATTTAACTCACTTATAAAATCCCCATCAATAATCAAATCCGTGTTTAATTCTTTTATTAACATATTAAATCGTGCTTTTGGTGTTCGTATATCAATTACAGTGAATGAGTAACCAAGTTTCCAGATTGCTAAAATAGAAGCAACAGTAAAATGAGACTTATCAATAAAAATAGGAATTATTAATTTATCATTTATTAGATCAGATTTAGAATTTGAATCTAATGACTGTGTTTTAAGCTTAACTTTTAGGAGATTAGCTATTCTATTCACCAAAACATCCAATTGACCGTAAGTTAAAATAGTATCATTATATTTAATAGCTTTACTTGATGGTTCATTAAACACCAACGAATCAAAACATTTTAATATATATTCATAATCATTATCAATTGTAAAACACATAATATCTTATTTTATGGCTCATTATATATAAGGTTATAATACAGAAAATATTGGTATGAAAAAGTTACTGTCACAGTTAACAATAAGACTGATAATCAAGTTTGAGTGTTGTATTTTACGACGAAAAGTCTTTAAATACTGATGAGATAGTTAAAATTAAAGAGATGATTATGAGTCATTTTGTGGGTAAGATACCAACATAAACAACTTAAAAATCTGGTTAAGTATTTTAATAAAAATTAAACAAATTTATAGTAAGTTTGATAATGTTTTTAAAAAATAAATTTCTTTAAATTATAGTCTTAAAAATAAAAATTTTAATTAATGTAGGTTTCAATCCATTTTTTGCTTAATGTCTCAGAATTCGCATATTTATAGAAATAATGCGAGTATTCAACCATTAAAAATACC
>JAISTD010000121.1 GCA_031272765.1 Candidatus Methanovirga australis
TCCTAACTTACCTAAAAGGTAAGAAAAATTTGGTCAAAAATTAATGAGAAGTTATTTTTAATCAATATTTCTAAAGGAAATTTAGGAAATTTTAATTTCCGTTTTTTATTTCGAGTGAACGAGAAATTTAGGGAAAATCGAAGATTTTCCCGTTTGTTGTCGAAGACAACTTAGAGAAATCTTTCGATTTCTCGCTTTAAAAAATTGGATGCACGACATTTAACTTACTCCAACTGCCGAGACTCTTAATGGAAACTTGCTCCGCTTAGCGATAACTTATGAAAAAATTAGGGAAAATCCCTAAAAATAGCAATGAAATTGACCTTCAAAAGACAAAATATGTGAATTTTCCAATGAAAAAATGAAAATAATAACAAAACATCATATCAATATATGTTTAAATTAAGTTTATAGAAACTCTCATATGTAAATTTAATAGTTACTAATAAATATTGTATTATTTATATTAATTAAATATATTTATCATCCAATGCTGTCAAGATAATAAATTTTATTAAAAATTTGTTGTTATTAAATTTGATTTAGTAATTAAATTATAAAAATATTAATTAAATATTTTAAGACTTAGAGTTTTATTGCTTTAAGTTGACAGCATTGATTTATCATCTTATTTTGTTAAGATAATTATTTAATAAATCATATTCTCTCGACTATTAATATATTTTTATATATCTTATTATATAATCTATTATTTGAATTAAATGAGAGAAGTGGAAAAAAAAATGAAAAATGAAGAAACATTAACAATTGATGATATATAGATAAAGAAATTCTAAGGATAATTAATCAAGATGCTCGAACACCTTATAGACAAATATCACGAGATTTAGATATTTCTGTAGGGACAGTTCATAATCGTATTGATAAACTTGTAAAAACAGGAATTATAAAAAAATTTACAAGTATTATAGATCATAGTAAACTTGGTTATAATCTTACTGTGATAATTGGTCTGAGAGTTAAAGAAGGGAAAACTGAAAGTTTAGAAAATAAAGTAGAATACAGTGAAAATGTGATTGGGATTTATGATATCACTGGTAAGTACGATGCTATTATGATTGCTAAATTTCTAGATACAGATGAGTTAAATCAGTTTATCAAGAGGTTACTAAAGGAACCAACTATTGAAAGAACATATACACAAACAGTATTAAAAATTACAAAGGAAGACACTGGATTTTTTGATATATTTTAAATTTGTTCATTGAATTTAATTTGACAAATTTATTTATTAGTTTAACTATAAATATTATTAGATATAAACTACTATCAAATAGATCATTGTTCACATTATAAATCATTATATGAACATTATATAACTTTTTAATGTTTAAATTATAATTAATGGGAGATGACATAAATGGAATTACAATTTCCAGATACCCAAGATAATAACCCAAGAATTCCTATTCACTTAACTCGAGTTGGAGTAACAGGAGTTAAAAAACTGATAAAAATCGATAGAGGTAATAAGAGACCTATAGTTTTAATACCTACATTCAATGCTTTTGTAGACCTTCCAAGTAATCAAAAAGGAATTCACATGTCCAGGAATCCTGAAGCTATTAGTGAAGTTGTTGAAGAAGTTGTTAACAATGAAAATGTAGAAGTAGAGTCCTTATGTGCTGATATTGTTAATACATTAATGGCTAAGCATGAATATGCTGAAATGGCAGAAGTAAGTATGAAAAGTGATTTCATGTTTGTTAGAAAATCTCCAGTAACTCAGAATAAAAGTCAAGAAATGACAAAGATAATAGCTAAAGCAGTGGGATATAGAAAAAATGGAAAAGTTTCTATTAGAAAAAGCATTGGTGCTGAAGTAGTTGGTATGACTGTTTGTCCTTGTGCTCAAGAGTCAGTTAGAGAAGCAGATAGAGCCAAATTATTAGAGTTTTTAGATGAAGAAACTACTCAAAAAGTTATTGATACAGTTAGTTTTGCATCACATAATCAAAGAGGGATAGGAACCATTATAATTGATGTTCCTGAAAACCAAAACATTGAAGGAGAAGATATAATAAAAATTATAGAATGTTCTATGAGTTCTAATGTTTGTGAAATTCTAAAAAGACCAGATGAAAATGCTGTAGTTATGGAGGCACATAATAATCCTTACTTTGTTGAGGATTGTGTGAGAAATATGATTGAAAAAATCATTCAACAATATTCACATTTACCTGATGATACATTAGTAACAGTTCGACAAGTAAATGAAGAGAGTATTCATAGACATAATGCTTTTGCTGAGAAAATTGCTACAATGGCAACATTAAAATCTGAATTAAACCATTTGGAAAATAATATTTAATTTTTTTTAATTATATTTTTATTATTAATACTATATTTTGTCGTGATTATATATGGTAAAATTACATAAAATTGCTGGAAGTGTTATGGGGTACTTAGATGCTTTTGAAAATTCAAGACCAGCATTAGATTCTGAATTTATTCTTATTGTGAGAGGATTATCTGCTAAAAACATAGCTATTAACCAAATGGCTGATTTTTTAGATGGATTGGTTGAACATTTAGGTGGACAAGTTTTAGATGATATTTCAGATAATGCTGCCAAATTAATTAATCGCATGGATGAACAAATACGTTCAACAGTAAATATTGTTGGTGACACGGATTCTGGAGGAATAATGCGAATGAAAAAAGATCTTGAAACTCTTAATGTTGTCACAGAATGTAGATTAATTAACCTACAATATGCTGGTGTTTTTGTTGCTATGTGGAAAGATAAAGAAGATTTTGGTCCTGTTTTTGTTGAAGTTGTGGTTTCTGATGATGAAAATAGTAATTAATCTTCCATTTCAACTTTTTTTAAAAAAAAAGGAGCCCAATGTACTTTTCGCACCTTTTATGGAGTCTGTTACTTTTTCCACTAAAAGACAACTATCTGATGGTTCAACATGATCTTTTAGCTTCATAGGCAATAAAAACTCCATATCTTTATGAAGCTAAAAGAGTATATTATACTATTTATAAATTAGTCTTCTCTTAATTCTTTGAGTTGTCCTTCAGTTAATTGATTGTCTACCATCGTTCTCATTTAACTTTTATTCCTTCAAATTCCTTCCTTATTCCACCTTTCAAGCTATCTTATAACCAGTTTCATTTTATAATCTAAGATTCGAGCTATGTTCAGTTATAGTTTTGAAAATATTTTATTAAAAATTATTCTTAAAATTATTCAAATTTTAATTTAAAATTTTTTATTATTGAAAATTTATTTTTCAATTTAGAAGAATTAATTCTTCGTTTTGAATTTAGAAAATCAGAGATTTTATAATAATAGAAATATATGATGTTAATAGAGTTAAGAGAAATACTATAAATTAGAAAAAAGAATTTATTTTCTTCTTTTTTTAAATTCATTTAAAATATCTTCTAATTCAATACCTTTATAGACTAAAAGAACTAAATTATGGAAAATTAAATCAACAGATTCTTCAATTAAATTTTCATCATTCTTAGATGCTATTATAACTTCTGTAGCTTCTTCACCTATTTTTTCCAATATCTTATCTTCTGCTAATTTATCACTATCTTTCATTAAATTAGATGTATAAGAATTAATAGGAGAATCCCTGCGACTTTTTAAAGTTTCATAAACTTCTGTAATTACATTTTCATTTATCATGATTAATCATTATTATAATAGTTATTAATGTTTTAAATATTTTGTCTAAATATATTTTATTTAAAATTGCTTATTTAATTACCTATATTTAAAATATCCTTTATTTAAAAAAATTAAAATTAAATATTAAAGTTAAATAATAGATATAATAAAGTTAAATAAATGATTTTGATTATTCTAAATAGTAAAAATATTCCTTAACACTAATATATTATGTTTTGGAGAAATTTTTGATGACCTTTGGTTTCGAGCAGAGCGAGAAACTTAGGAAACAAAGTTTTTGTTTTAAAAGGTTCTTATAAATATTAAAGATTAAAATATTAAAAATCGGATCTTTTTAAATTAAAATTTATAAAAATAGACAAACTTTTAAAAAATTTATTAAATTGAATTTAAAAGAAAAAGTTGAGAATAAAAACAGACTAAACTCATAGTTTTTATAAAAAAGACTATTTTTTTGAAAGTGCATTAATCTTTTTTCTATCATTTTCTTTTTTAATACTTTCTGTAATGCATATTAAAGGATGTTGATCATCGTCGATGATTTTTACATCCTTAAATGTGTAAACTCCACTTTTATCAGCTGTTCGTTCCATTCCTAACTTAACATCTTTATTTAAATCAATTACATAAGCATCAACTTCATCATGTTCTAAATTTATAGATGCCACTGCTCTATGATGTCCATCGATGAGAATCCATCTATGTCCTGTTTTAGCAACAATAACTGGTTCTGCTAACCCTCTTCTTAATTCATACTCCCTACCTTGTAATTCATCTGCATAAATTTTATCCTGGGTTGGTCTTAAATGTTCTACTTTAACTTTCATTCGTTTTAATGAAGGTTTAATAGAATATAATTGTTCTAATGTTTTCTTAAATGATTCAACTTTATTAGGTGTAGTTCTTTCAATATGTGAGCGAACCATATCAGTGTTTGTGATAACACCTTTTAATTTTCCATCTCTATCAATTATAGGGAGTCTTGATACTCCATGTCTAAACATTACTCTTGCTGTATCATTAATGGACATATCTTCCTGAGCCACAACAACACTGGTAGACATTATATCCTTTACTAAATCCGTCCAATCCTTCAATATAAAATCAAAAGATGTTATAAAGCCAGCTATTTCATTATTTTCGTCAACTACTGGAAATCCATCGTGTCCAGTTTCTCTCATAATCTTTATTAATTCATTATTTGAAGTTTCTGGATGTACGCTTACAACATTCTTAGTCATATACTCTTTTACTGTAGATTTTCCACTCATTTTATCCCCATACATCATTTTAATAATTATAAATTTATTATAATAATGGCATTTATTACTAAACAATATTAACATTATTAAATATGAACATATAATATAAAATATAGTTTATTGTTTAAACTAATATTATTTATCCAGTTATTATTTAAACTAATATTTAATTTATCATATTTAATTTTAATATTAGGATTTATTATTTTTATATTTTATTTCATTCAATATTATTTATTGAATATAAATTATTATAAAATTAGTAAAAAAATTAAATTATAATATTAATTAATGATCATATTTATATTAATAAAATGTATTCATTGATTAATTATTTAATAAATCATTCAATATTTTAACTGTCTCTTTAGGGTCGGCTTTTCCTTGAGTATATCTCATTACTTGCCCTACTAAAAAATTCATTGAAGTTTTTTTACCTTGATGATAATCGTTAACAGCTTCTGGATTTTCTTCAATAGCTAACTTAGAAGCATTAACAACTTCATCATCACTAATAATACCAATCAAATTCAGTTCTTCAGCTATTTCCCTTGGAGTTTTAGGATTTTCAATCATAGCCTCGATAATTCTTTGTCCAGCTTTTGTAGTTATTTCCTTATTTATCAACAACTCCAACAGTTGAATAATCTTATTTGAACTCATATTACTTGATTTATAGTCAATTTTATTGTAGTAAAGAACTCTTTTAAGTTCATCCCTCATCCATAATGCAGCAAATTTAGGTTCAATACTTTTAACAATCTCTTCATAAGCATCAGCTAACTCTAATTCTGAAGTTAAAACCTTAGCTGATTCTTCATCAATACGATACTGTTCAACAAACCTTTTAACTTTATTATGTGGTGCTTCAGGCATATTACTCTTAGCATCAACAATTTCATTATCACAAATAGCTATTGGTGGTAAATCAGGGTCAGGAATAAATCTATAATCATCAGCATCTTCTTTAGACCTCATAGACACAGTTATCATTTGAGATTCGACAAATGCCCTTGTTTCTTGTTGTATCTCAATTCCTCTGTTAATAATATTTTTTTGTCTCACCATTTCAAACTTCAATGCCTTAAAAGCCCCTTTAATAGAGTTTATATTTTTTATTTCAACTCTTTTACCACCATCAAGTGAAATATTAACGTCTGCCCTCATGGTTCCCTCTCCACGAGCACCATCACTATACTTTAAAACTCTTATTAATTCCCTTAAGAAAGTTCGTGCTTGTTCTGGAGAGAAAATATCTGGTTCAGTCACAATCTCAACCAATGGGATACCAGAACGATTAAAATCAACAATTCCCTTATCTGGCTTAAATTGTCCAGGGTCTTCTTCAACATGTATTTCTCTAATTCTAACACCATTTAATTCTCCTTCAAACCCTATTGGAAGAGAAGTTCTCTGATAACCAGAAGGCAAATCTGGATAGTTGTAATGCTTTCTTAAGAAATATATCATACTTTGATCTATTTTACAATTTAACATCAAGGCTATTGTTAAAGCTTTTTTTAATCCTTGTGCATTTGTTGGATAAGGCTTTGCACCTGGCTGATTTAAACACACTGGACAAATATTAGTGTTAGGTGGAACCTCTTGATAATTTGTTTTACAATCACAAAAGAGTTTCGAATTTGTATCTAATTGTACATGTATTTCTAATCCACACATCATATTAACATCAGTTTCACTACTGTTAATTTTAACTCCTCCATTAATCAAAATAAATAATAAATAAAAAAATAATTTATTTACATAAAATGACACTATTAGAATATTCAAATTAACTATTATAATTTATATATTGAATTATTTATTAATTTAAATATTAATTACTTTTCTATAAGATTATTAATTATTTTTTTTATAATATAATAATAATTAATATATAGTAGTATCTTAAAAATATAATATATATTTTAATAAAGATTTTAGAATAATCTAAATTATAATAAATAATTATTAATAAATGAATAATATATTTTAATCAAACAAAACAATGAAGAGTGAAAAACATGAACTTAGGAATGAATATCATACCAATCATCTTTTCGCACATCCTACCAGCAACATTAGGATTTTTTAGTATAATCTTCATGATTAATGGAATAATGGACAGAGAAAGAAATATAATGATTACAGGCATTGGAATATTTATCATTGCAGCACTCTTACCCTTCATCGTCCTACCCTTCATAACATGAACTATTTCAGCTAAAAAAGAACACATCACAAAGAATAGCTATTTAGAGAAACCAAGCCATTATGTAAATCAGTCCCAACCAAAACACTCCTAACTCCAAGATTCTCCACAAAACTCAAATCCTCTTTTCTTAATCCACCACCCAAAATTAAACTACTCTTAAAATCACGGAATTTATTAAACAACCCAACATTAATACCCCGCCCAGTTCCAACACGAGATATGTCCAAAAGTATAATCTCATTAGGAGAAATAGCTATTAACTCTTCCTTAAATTCATCTAAAGTCAAATTAAAATCATCACTAATGTTATAAAGCTCATCATTCTTTACATCAACACTAACCACAATCCTTTCCTTTGGAAACTTATCAAAAATCTTATGAAACTCCTCCATAGAATCAATAGTTTCAGTTGCAACAACAACCTTAAAAGCAAAATCTAAGAAGAATTTGAATGAATCAAAGTTTCTAACTCCAACATCTAAAATCAAAGGAATAACAGAATTCATCATCTTAACACTATCTAAATTATGACCTTTTTTTCCAATTAAATCTAAATCTGCAAGGTAAAGTTCATTAGCCCCATTCATTTTCAATGATTTAGCTATTGAATAAGGATCAGGACTTGGAGAGAATATAGTTTTAAGAGGAAGATAAGTATTTCTACTTCCAGATTTACCACTAACAGCTATTCCATTCATTAAATCAAGTACAGGTATAATATTTAACATATAAATATATTATATAGTCAAGCTATTTAAATTTAACTCAAAAAAAATATGATAGAGAAAGATATGACTAAAAAATCTATCAAAATCTTTAAATAAATAGGGAGAAATCAAGCAATAAGCTATTCCTTAGAGATTGAGAATAAGACAGGCATGAAAATTCTTATTTTTTTAACAAACAGTGAAAAATGGATTTTCATCGATGAATACTGTGTTGAAAGACCTGTGAGTGATCCATTCTCACAAGACGATTTAACAAGAAGAAGAAACCTTTATAAATCCCATCAAAATCCTGCCACAATGAAAATTAATCCAAAAATTGTGGATAGACCTCGTAATCTTCAAATCGTTAGGAAATTAAGTGAACACTTTAGTGAATGTTATAGAACTGCTTTGGTTGAAATGGCAACAGGAACAGAGAAAACAAGAGTTGCGATGGCAATTATAGATCTCTTAAATAGAGCAAATATTGTTAGAAATATTCTTTTTATTGCTGATAGAATTAGTTTAGTCAACCAAGCAAAAGATTCTTTTAATAAATATTTGAATGAACCTGTAGCGGATTTAAGAGAATGTTTTGATAATAATAGTCGCTTATATGTTTCAACAGTCCAAACACTTATGAGTGGAAAAGACAAAAGATTTTTTGAGAAATTTTCACCAGGATTTTTTGATTTAATCGTTTTTGATGAAGTACACAGATCCATATACGACAAAAACAATCTGATTTTTAAGTATTTTGATAGTATTAAAATTGGATTAACAGCAACTCCTCGAGAAAGAGAAATACAAAGCACTGTTGATTTATTGGTGAAGCAGGACAGAGTATTCTTATGATCAAGCTTTAATAGATGGAGTTTTGGTTCCATATAAAGGCATTCCAATTTATTTCAATGTTTTAAATGAAGTAATAAAACCAATAAACTTGGATAAGTACAATAGAGACATCTTAAGGAGGCAAGATGTTGATCCAGATAAGTTTGATGTTACAGGTTCTCAATTCGATAAAATATTTTTAAATGAAGAAACCAATAAAATTGTTTTAAAAGAATTTATGGAAAAAGCTTACAAATCAGATGACAATAAACCAGCAAAAACAATATTTTTCCTATCAAGCAAAAGGCATGCAAATAAATTAAAGGAAATATGGAATAAGCTATTTCCTAACTTAAGTGAACAGGCACAAGTTATAGTCTCAGACATGCCACATAGTAATCAGGCAATTGAGAGATTTAAGAAGCAAACAAACCCAAGAATAGTTTTTTCAGTTGCAATGTTAGATACTGGAGTAGATATTCCAGAAATCTGTAATTTAGTCATGATTAAGCCTGTTTTTTCCTATATACAGTTTTGGCAAATGTTATGAAGAGGAACAAGGAATTTACAATCTTGTAAACATCCTGAATGGTTGGCTGATAGAAAAAAATATGATTTTTTAATACTTGACTTTGTTATAGGGGGGCATTCAAATATAGAATATCACAATCTTAAAAAAAGTGGTGATGTGAAGACTAAAGTTGGAACATTGACCCAAATATTTATGGGCAGAGTTTCTCTTTTAGAAAAAGATTTGGATGAAAAGCAGAGAAATTAATAAATAAGAAGATTTTAGATAATATTAATAAATTAGATGATAAATTTTTCTTAATAAGAGAAAAAACAACAATACTAAATCGAATTAAGAAAAATAAAGATTTGGCAAACATAGAAGAGCTAAAAGAAGAAATATCTCCATTAACAATTACCTTAACAGAGGATAATGCAAATGTATCTTCATTTATTTTAAAGGTCGAAAGAATATTCAATTTCATATTAGATAATGATAGAGAAAAAATTCAGAAATCAAAGAAAGAAGTAGTTTACATGATCAAAGATGTATTGGATAAGGATAATCTTCAAAAAGTCAATGAAAGTAAAACAAAACTTGTGAAAGCACTGCAAAATGAATTTTGGGATGAATTAACTTTTGATGATGTTGAATTTTTAGTAATTGAAATAGCTCCAACCATGAAGTACTTCACCCAAACCCCAAAAGAAATAATCTATACAAATGTTAAGGATAGGATTGTTGATACTGGAACAATCATTAAAGAAATCCCAGAAGATGAAAGTATGAACCTACTTTTAAGAACTAATTCAATAGCTAAAAAATTAAAAGATGGAAAATGTATAAGTTCAAATGAACTGCTTGAATTGGAAAAGGAATTATCTTCCTTAAAGCCAGAGATAACTATTGATAATATCCAAAAAGACAAAGACTTTATATTATTCCTTAGAGAAATCATATAGGTATCACATGGAATAAAGATCCTAAACAATTAATAGAAGAAAGATTCGCACAACACATAATAGAAAATCACGACTATAATGAAAAACAAATAGATTTCTTAAATACCTTAAAAAAAGTCTTTGCAGAAAGAAAACAAATAACCCTTGAAGATGTCTATGATGATCCCTTTGACTTAAGCAATGTTTCTCAGTTCAATCACGAAGAGTTAAGAAAGATAATCAATAAATGTAATGATATTAAAATGTGTTGAAAATAGTTAAATACAAACTATTTTAAATTAAAGAACCTGTTGCACAAACCTGTTTCATGAACAAAATTTAATGGAATATTATTAAAAACATTTAATTTAACTTAAATAGTAACTAAATAAATGATTGTACAACAGCATCTTAAAAAGAAATTTTTAAATATTTTTTATTTTTTCTATCGGAACTCCAGTTAGGTCGTTTATCCTTTGAAGAGTTTCACCAGCAGATTTAAGTTTTTTTGCAACCTCAAACATGGCTTCTTCTTTACCTTCTTTCCTTCCTTTCTCTATCCCTTTTTCTACTCCTTTTTCCATTCCTTCTTTCATTCCTTCTTTCATTCCTTCTTTCATTCCTTCTTTCATTCCTTCTTTCATTCCTTCTTTTTGTGCTTTTCTTTTTGCTGTGTTAAGTATGGATAGTTGGTCTCTTTCTGCTTTATCTATTGATATTTTTAAAATTTCGGCTTCTATGGATTTTGAAATCATTAGTCTTTCCTCCTCTACATCTCTTATAAATTCATCTTTTTTCATTAATTCTTTAAGTTCTTTTTCATCAAATAATCCATACAAATACATTAAAAATAAATCTAATGGATCATTAGCATTATAAAATTTCTTATTTACTTTTTCAAAAATGTGAATATCTAATAAGTCATTATTAAATATTTTTAAGCTTTTTTGATTTGTAATTTTATAATTATGTCTATAAATCTCTTTTTCATCTTTATAAAACTTATGGTTTAACAATGAAATTGAGATTATTTTTTTAATGTCCTTGTAGTTTTCACCTTTTTTAAGAGTTATAGCACTTAGTCTATCTGTGTAAAACTTTATTCTCTCTTCAATATCTTCTATCTCCTTGTTTTGCATTTCAAAAGTTATTACTTCATTATCTTTAGTTAAGAATACTATGTCTAATATTATGCTTTTACTGAATTCGGCTTCTCTCACGATTTCACTATTTAGAATTTGTTCAACTTCAATTTTTAATGATAATAATCTTTTAACTAATCTTTCTAATAATTTTTTTGAACTTTTTTTCCTAAAAACAGATTTGAAAATCTCATCTCTTAGGATATTATTAGTAATATCCTTCAAATATTTATCATTATCTTTATTATTGCTGCCATTATTTTTTCTATTTTTAGACATTGACTACCTCTGCTCAATTATATATTTTTAATCAAATATTTTTAAAACTGACATATATAAATATTACTTTTAAGAAAATTAATATTAAATAATGTTTAAGTAAAATATAAATGTAAGATATAGTTCATTTAACAAAACATTAATCAAGCTTCAATACCAAACAAGTTTATAAATAGGTAGATTTATGACATAATGGTTTATTAAAAATAGAAATCCAATATTAAAAAATTACAATATTATTAATGAATAGAGTATTAATTTAGTGTTTAATTCATTAGATTAGTAAAATTTTACTTAATTTTGCTAAAATGAATAACTAATAAGTGTTGTGATATTGTTTCAGGAAAAACTATTGTGTTTTTGGTTTAATTTGTCTGATATTCCATCTAAAAATTCTCCATAAGAACATTCATAAATATTAATCAATTGAATAGTCTTTATTATATAAAATATCTATTTTTTAAAAAATTAATCTAATATTTATCTTATAAATGTTATATTTATTTTATAAATACAATTTATAGATATTATACATTTTAAAAAAAGAGATTGTAAAATTTTGTGGAGTTTTTTCCAATTTTCCATGATTTCGTTTATATAAAACATGAATTTTCACGAAAAACTTCACACTTTTTTGCAGTCTCAATTTTTAATAAAATTTATAAATTATAGAGTTGATAAAATAACATAGTATTTAAATAAAATAATAAATGTAATACCAATACAATGAGTAGCAGTTGGCATCCATTATTGATAAAAGACTTTGAAAAGTTAAATAGTTAAAGAGTAAGATAACGAGTATGATTCATGAACCTGAGTTCATCTAATTTTTCATCCTTACAGTTTCACTTCTAATATCAGTTCATGTGGAAGAAAATACATTGTAAATGAAAAAAAACTTCAAATGTACACTAAATAAATATTAGGATTATCTGATAAGAAATTTAAACAAAAATAGAAAAATATTGAAATTCCAGATACTTTAGTAAGTTTAAAAAAATAAAAAAAATTAAATCAAACAAATGAGTTTTATGATTTTATGGAAAGAATAAAAATATGATCATATATGGATATATATTATTCGAAGATTAGTTTCAAGAGTATTACTTGTAATTAAACATGATGAAAGCTTTTTAAATTGGGAGATTAATATTATGGATAGGAAACAAATAGCTATTGACTTTGCAGAGCCTTTAAATCATCCCGAAATAGTAAAAATTATATTATTCGGTTCTGTGGCTCGTGGTGATGACAACGAAGAATCTGATATTGATATATTAATAATAATTTCTGAAAAGTCAGATGAAGCTAAAATTGAGGAGGATATATATTCAAAAACTTTTGATATTCTTATGAAAACAGGAGAATATGTTTCTGCAAAAATAAAACCCTTAAATCATTATAACAAATATAAAAGTTCTTTTTTCTTTTCAAATATTGATAAAGATGGCATTATTTTATAGAATATGATAATTTTTATTTATATTCTAAAAATAACCATAATCATGGAGATAATGATTAAAATAGACAATGTGGATAAAAATATCTTTTTTAGTTTTTTATTTTCTTACTTTTTTTATTTTTAATTTTATTTTGTATAATTTTGAACTAAACTGTTAAATATATGATTTTACACTATTATATTTTGTAATAAAATCGTAAAAGTTATATAATACATTTACAAATATAAAATCTTATATGGAAAGTTTAAACAATAATTTTTATATTACTGAGGATAAAACAAGGAAAAAACATATAGATCCATTACTGAAAAAATTAGGCTGGAAAAACAAATATATCAAGGAAGAAATTAACCCTATAAAATCTGATTTTAAAAATAAGGATTATGTGACTTATAATGGAAAAATTGAGAAAGGTATTGATTTATTTATAGATTATCTTTTATTAGATAATAATGGAACTCCATTAGCTATTATAGAAGCAAAAAAATACTCAAAAAATCCTGCTATTGGAAGAAATCAAGCAATAACTTATGCTAAAGAGATTGAAAAGAAAATAGGCGAAGCAAACTTTAAAATCCCCATTTTCCTAACAAATGGTTATAAATGGATATTTATCGATGAATACGGAAATGAAAGAAGAATTAGTGGTCCATTTTCTCAAAGAGATTTAGAAAGGAGAAGAAGTCTTTATAGATCTCGAAAAAATCCTGCTACAATGAAAATCAACTCAAATATTGTAGATAGACCCAGTAGTATTCAAATAGTTAGAAAATTAAGTGAACACTTTGCCGAATGCCATAGAAAAGCTTTAGTTGAAATGGCAACTGGTACTGGTAAAACCAGAGTTGCTATGGCAATAATAGACATTTTAAATAGAGCAGATTTAGTTAGAAATGTTCTTTTTATAGCTGATAGAATTACTTTAGTTACTCAAGCTAAAAATGCTTTTAAAAACTTTTTAAATGAGCCAGTAGCTGATTTAAGAGATGATTTTGATGTTAATAGTCGGTTATATGTTTCAACTGTTCAAACATTAATGGGTAAAGAAAATAATCGATTATTTGATAAATTTTCTCCAGGATTCTTTGATTTAATTGTTTTTGATGAAGCACATCGTTCTTATTATGATAAAAACAATTTAATTTTTAGATATTTTGATGCAATTAAGATTGGTTTAACAGCTACTCCAAGAATTAGAGAAAGCAATAGTACTGTAGACTTATTTGGTGAATCAACAGCAGAATATTCTTATGATCAAGCATTATCTGATGGTATTTTAGCACCATACAAAGGAATACCGATCTATCTTAAAGTTTTAAATGAAGGAATTAAACCAAGTGATTTAGATAAATATAATCGAGATAATTTAAGAAGACAAGGTAAAGATCCAAATGAGTTTGAAGTAACTGGTTCACAATTTGATAAAGTATTTCTAAATAAAGAGACTAATGAAATCATTTTAAAAGAATTCATGGATAAATGTTGTATATCAGACGATAATAAACCAGCAAAAACAATATTTTTCCTATCAAGCAAAAGGCATGCAAATAAATTAAAGGAAATATGGAATAAGCTATTTCCTAACTTAAATGAACAGGCACAAGTTATAGTCTCAGATATGCCACATAGTAATCAGGCAATTGAGAGATTTAAGAAGCAAACAAACCCAAGAATAGTGTTTTCAGTTTCAATGTTAGATACTGGTGTAGATATTCCTGAAATCTGCAATTTAGTAATAATTAAACCTATTTTTTCACATATACAATTTTGGCAGATTTTAGGAAGAGGAACAAGGAACTTAGACTCTTGTAAACACACCGAATGGTTACCTAACCGAAAAAAGAATGATTTTTTAATTTTAGATTTTGTAATCGGCGGACATTCTAATATAGAGTTCCATAATCTTAAAAGAGGAGGAGAAGGAAAAATACAGTTAAGTACTATAACAAAAACATTTAACAATAGAGTCTCATTACTTGAAAGAGATTTAAACCAAAAGCAGAAAGACATGATAAATAATAAGATTTTAGAAGATATTGATAAGTTAGATGAAGATTTATTCACAGTAAAAGAAAAAATACCCACAATTAAGAAGTTAAAACGAGTTAATGATTTAAAAGGATATACAGATGAATTAATAGAAGAAATTTCACCATTGACAATAAATATAGAAAGTGATAATGCAAATATATCATCTTTTATTTTAAAATCAGAAAAGCTATTTCAATTAGTATTAGATATAGATCGAGATAAGATTCAAAAAGCAAAAAAAGAAATAACTTACATGATTAGAAATGTATTAGACAAAAATAACCTTGATGAAATAATTAAAAACAAATCAAACCTTATTAAAGTATTACAACTAAAATTTTGGGATGATTTAACATTTGATGATGTAGAATTCTTAGTTCGTGAAATAGCTCCATCAATGAAATATTTCACCCCCACCCCTAAAGAAATAGTCTATACTAATGTAAATGATTATATAATTAATACAAAAGAAATAATCAAATCAATCCCAGAAGATGAAGACTTAAAATTACTTTTAAGAACAAACGAAATAGCTAAAAAACTAAAAGAAGGAAAATGTATAAGTTCAAATGAATTACTACAATTAGAAAAAGAACTATCAGCACTAAAACCAGAAATAACAATCAACAATATTCAAAAAGAAACAGACTTTTTACAATTCCTAAGAGAGATTATTGGTATAACCAGAGAAAAAGACCCCAAACAACTAATAGAAGAAAGATTTTCAAAGTATATAATAGAAAATCATGATTACAATGAAAAACAACTGAATTTTCTCAACACATTAAAAAAAGTACTTGCAAAAAGAAAGTCCATTGATATAAAAGACATATTTGAAGACCCTTTTGATGAAAGTAATGTTTCTCAATTTAATCATGATGAATTGAGGGATATAATTGATAAATGTAATGATATAAAGATGTGTTGAATTTATATTGAAGTTTTTTTGTAATAATTATAAAAATATAATTATAAAAATTTTTCACATTCACTAACAAAAATTTCTGCTTTTTTTAAATCTTTCAATGCTTTTGATTTAGTGACTTTTGGAATATACCCATAATCAACTTTTGATCGTTCTGATTCTATATTTGAAAGAAATTTAGCTATTTCACTATTAAAATTTTCATTCACTACAAATTCAAAAAAAAGCTCTGGATTCTTATTCAATGATGACACCTTCTTTTTTAACATTAACAAAGAAAGGGAAATCTTTAAATTTATTGAAATCATCAAGTGAGATAATCTTTGCAGAAATATATTCTTTAGTACTTATGAGAAAATCCATTACTTTTGTATAAACTTCATCTTCGATTTTATCTTCATCAGTAGTTAAAATAATTATATCAATATCTGAATCCTCTGTATCTTCGCCACGAGCAACAGATCCAAATAATATAATCTTATCAATGTCTTCTGATTTTAAAGATTTAGTAAAATCTATAGATATTTGTTTTTTATTCATTTTAATCACATTAATTTATTAATAATTATTTTGTTATTAAAAATATTTATACTTTTTTTGTGTATTATTTTTTATAAAATATTTGTAAATATTATTTGTTGTCATATTACTTGTCATCCACTCTTAGAAATTCTTTAAATAGTAATAATATAATAATAATAAACAGTATTATAATAATATTAATTATTAATAATAATGAAATAACTTATTACTTGTTTCAATATTGAGGAATTCTATGACTAAAAGGTTTGATGGAAATAACATTGTTGATTACTTACATAATTTTGATAAAAATCATATAAGGCATGAAAAACATTCCAATTCAAGACGAAAAGCTTGAAAATTTTCTTTTGAAGAAATTAATCATTTTTTAAAAGAAGAATATCCATTTTACATTGAAAAACAGGAATCAAAGAAATTTGTTTTAGTATATGATTATAGAGACTGTCCAACAATACAGATTTATGAAAAATGAGTTGCTCCATTTTCAATTTAAACACATATACAACCTTATTTTTCGATGAAAATAATTGTTAGACAACCCATATAATGAAAAATACGTTTTTTATATAGTAATTTCAATTAAGGATAGATTTATTAATATTGTCACACAATATAAAATTAATAAGATTAAATTCAATCAAAAAATAAGGGATAAAAATGAAAATTAAAAATGTAATTTTAGATTATGATTTGGAAAATGATATTCTATTTTTTTATATGGATAATGAAGAGTATGAGTTTTCTGAAATTTTAAATAAATCTATAGCTATGGATTTTAATAAAAATAAAAAGCCTATTGGTCTTGAAATTTCAAATGCTTCTAAACAGTTTTAAAACTAAGAAAATATATCTTCAATCTGTTAGAAAAGCTAATGTTAAAATATTTGTCGATGAAAAAGATATTAAATTGAATATTAAACTTCTTGTTGAAATCCACAATAAACGAACTCCTTTAGAAAATGTTAATATCATTGAAACTAATGACTTAAACATTCCAAATATTGAAACTAATATGGCAATTGCTTGATTTAGTGAAATATATTAGAATATTAATTTATTATATATTTGTTGTAGGTCTTAGACCTATTTCTATTTTATCAAAATTTAAATAGGGGATTTTACTGTTTTTATTACCCTCTTTAAACCCTATAAATCCTTTTTCATTCAAAGTTTTTACTTTAGGTTGTACCGTTGCAACATCCTTGTTTATTAACCTAGCTAATTCTCTAATGCTTTGAGGCTTTTTTTTCATTTATTGTTTCTAATAAATTCATATCTAAGTCATTTAAACTTAATCTATTTGTTACTATGCTATGTGTTTGTTTATATGGTCTTTCTGGATGTTTAAGATAATATTTCCATGTTTCTATATCATTATAATATAATACATTTTTTGATCTTTTCCATTTGTCTTCTAAGTTTTCTAAACTTCCATATTTTTCTTCAAATTCTTTTATTACATCTATTCCTTTTTGTTCTTTTATTAAACTTATTATCATAAATTGTAACTCCTTATTTTATTATAATTCCTTATTTTATTATAAATCATTAATTAGTTCTTTTTTTATTCAATCTTTCGTATTTGTGTAAAATGTTCGATAACTCTATAATAACATTCTTCTAATGTTTTTGATTTTGTTGGACACTGTTCTCTGTGATTCTCAAGGTTTGGATGTATATGTGGTTCTTTATTATGGTAATTGTCTATTACTATGTTATCTGGCATTATAATTATACTCCATTTGTCAGGTAATAATTCTGTCTTATAAACTTCTTTTTCATAAAGAACAGTTTTCTCTTGCCTATTCTTTCCATCTGTTAATATGTATTTTATTTGTTATATACTGTTGTTTTTAACCAGCACAGAATGTATTTTAATAATTTCTAATTTCCTACATTTTTATAAATTAAAAAAAGTATTACTTTTTCATGTAATTATTTTATAATGAATTTTATGATACTTGTATCTTTTTTAAAGATTTTTTAAAATTATGAATAGATATTTAAACATTATAATAATTAATTATTTAAGAGGATGTTGCATAATTATTTTTGTTTAATTACTATTTATATTAAATTAAACAATTTATAATATATAAATTATTAATTACTGAAAATCCTTTGGATTTTCATAATTACAAAAATTGCAAAGCAATTTTTGGTAATTTTCATATTTATAAAATTTTTTATTTTATAAGTCTAAAAATCTCTGATTTTTAATAATTACAAAAATCTTGATTTTTGGTAATTGTGCAACAAGTTCTTACAATAACCGAAATTTTATATATAAAAAATTTTAAATAAACTATTGAACTAATATTCAAATATTAAATACTGTAGCATTACATTAATTAATTTAGGGATTTTATGCCACTTGATAAACTTTTTACTAATTTGGGTCTTTATTCAGATAATGGTCTTTATAAAAAAGGCGATCCAAAAATAGATTTTCCATTTAGGATTAAAAATATTATTAATAATATAGACTTTGATGCAATATTTTTTGTAAATGATAAACCTATGATTATTTTTAAAGAGTTTAATAACAAATCAGCTTTTGAAAAAAGAATAGACGAATTACATAAAAATATTTGGAACCTGGGTGAAATTCCAATATTATTTATTCAGCTTGATGAGGAATATCTTTTATATAACATTAATATTTTTAATGGAGAAAAAATAGAAGTTTGGAAACATATTACTGAGGATAGTTCTAATGAGTTAGATGATTTTTCGTATTTAAACATTAAAAGCGGGAGTTTATGGGAAAAATATCAATCTGATTTTAGAAGAAAAAATAAAGTTGATGATTACCTTATAAGAAATTTAAGGTCTGCAAAACATGAATTAGTAAAAAAAAGTCTACCATTTGAGGTAATTAATAATTTAATAGGGAGATTAATCTTTTCAAGGTTCTTATTTGATAGAGATATTATTAATAGAAATAAATTTAAAAAACATTTTGGAAAAGACTTTGAAGATATTATCAAAAACAAAAATAAATTGTATGAATTCTTTAATTGTATAAAAAATCGTTTTAATGGAACTGTATTTGAAATAAACGATGAAGAATGGAATAATGTTAATTCTCAACATTTGAAAATACTTTTTAATCTATTTAAAGGACACGATTTAGAATGTGGGCAAAAAGTTCTGTTTGATGTTTATGATTTTTCAATAATACCTGTTGAGTTGGTTAGCTGTATCTATGAATCATTTTTAGAAGAAGAAAAACAACAAAAAGATGGTGTTTATTATACTCCTCTTTCATTAGTTGACTATATATTAAATGACACAGTTAACGAAAAACTTCAAAAAAAGAGTGAATGTAAAATTTTAGATCCTTCTTGTGGATCAGGAATTTTTTTAGTTGAATCCTTACGTAAGTTACTGGAAAATGAAGAAAATTTATCATTAGATCGGTTAAATGAAATAGTTACAAAAAACATTTACGGAATAGATATAGATATAAATGCTGTTAATATTTCTATTTTTTCAGTTTATTTAACTATGTTAGATTATATAAAAACACATGACTTTAAATTCCCTAAATTATTAAATAAAAATTTTTTTGTGGATGATTTTTTCAATGAAAAATCTAAATTTAATAATATAACTGATTTTGATGTTATTGCGGGTAATCCACCATGGGTTAGAGTAAAAGGAGAAAAACAGACATTTGAAAAGTATTGCAAGGAAAATAATATACCTATTCATAATCGTCAAATATCAGAAGCTTTTTTAGTTAGAAGTAGTGATTTTATTAATAATGATGGTATTATTGCACTAATTGTTTCAAGCAAGATTTTTTATAATCCCTCTGACTTACTTTTCCGTGAATATCTATTAAAAAATTTCATTTTAGTTAAAGTTTTTGATTTATCATTTGTCAGGAAAAATTTATTTAGTAATGCTAAATGGCCAAGTACAATTCTTTTCTATAAAAAAAAAGAGTCTAAGGAATTGAATAATGTTATAAAGCATATTTCTTCAAAACCAAATCATTTTTCAAGTCTTTTTAAAAGGATTGTTGTGCAAAAATATGATATTAAATCAATTAACCAATCAAAATTACTTAAATATGATTGGTTGTGGAAAGTTTTATTAGTTGGTAATTCTCTGGATTTTGACTTTATAAAAAAATTAAAAAAATATGAATCTTTGCTTGAGTTAATTAATGACGAAAGTAATAATTTAACTGATGGAGTAGGATTTAAACCTCCATCTCAAAAAAGCAAAAATAAACATAATGCATCAAAATTTAAAGGAATGGACTTTTTAAGGCGAAGAAATCTGGAAAAATATGGTTTTTCATGCAAAGATTTTTGGGAATATGATGAATATGTTAGTGGCAATGAAAATTTGTTAAATCCTCCTAATATTCTTTTAAATAGGAGTACAAATTCTAAATTTGGAGCTATAGGTAGTTTTTCTAATGAAAATATAATTTTCGACTTTGATATAATTGCAATCAATGGCTCTAAAGAAGATATTAGAATGATGAAAAGTATATTAGGTGCCATAAATTCTAGTTTATTTAACTATTTTTCGCTCATGACTACAAGCATAGGAACAGCTGTAAATCAGACATCTAAACCTGAAAAATTTGCATTTCCATTGTTTAAGGATGTGTTAAATAATGAAATTTTATTTGAAAAAGTTGAAAAGATTGAAAATGCGAAAAAAATAAATAATGTTATAGAATTTCAAAACTTGGAGAATGAAATAAATAATATTATTTATGATATATATCAATTAACTGAAATTGAAAAAGACTTGATTAGCTATTCTTTTGATGTAACAATTCCATTAATTAAAAGTCAGAATGAAAAAATAAGAGAGTTAAATAGATCGGATTTAAAAAATTATGCGGAAGTTTTTTATAACCACTTTAAAAAAGCTTTCCACCCGAAATTCTTTGCCGTTGATATTTATAGTACAAAGTATTTTATTGGCATGAACTTTAAAATTTCAGAAGATAAACAGGAAAATGAAATAGTTTTTGAGGAAAATAGAAATTGTGAAGAAATAATAAATTTATTTGGTTTAAAAACATTAGAAATTGGAGAAATATTTGTTCAAAGAGACATTAAAACCTTCAATGACAATTCTTTCTCAATTATCAAATCTAAAGAATTGAAAAATTGGCATAAAGCAGTCGCATGGTTAGATATAGGAGATATTGTAAAATTCATGTTTAATAGTTATAATTCCCTATTAAATAAGGAGTATTATGATGAATAACAGTTTATGTGATGAAACAATTAGAATATATTTTAAAAATCAATTTCAAAAAATCTTGAGTCTCATAGTTTTTTCTTACAATCAGATTTTAGATAATAATGAACAAGTTTATAAAAATTACAAATTAAGAAATCCTCCTAAAAATGTTTCTCTGGAAAATATTCTAACAAACATGTTAGTTAGATATATACGAAAAAATAAAGGCAAATTTGAATTGGGTCTTTTTGGATTTGAATTAGAACCTTCGACTGAAATCGATTCTAATAATTCTACTGAAGGATTTCTTGATATCAAAGTGACTAATTTAACCTCTTCTTTTGATAATAAGAACAATGAGAATATTTATTTTGCATTGGAATGTAAACGCTTAGATTTATCTGCTAAACCTAAACTATATGCTGAACAAGGAATTAAAAGATTTAAAACTGGGAAATACTCTAAGATTGTGCCTTTTGGAGGCATGATTGGTTATTCAGAATTGAGACAGGAAAATATTCTGGAAATAGTTGAGAAAATAAATGATTTTATGGGTAACGAACATTTGATTCTTTCTGATTTTATTGAATTTGATTTTTGTTTTGAATCAAGTCATGATAGAATAAATTTATCTAATATCCATTTATATCACTTAATATTGGATTATAGTGACATAATCATGGACTAACGAAGTAATCTACTACACAGACCAATACAAAATAATATGGATTATAGTGACATAATCATGGACTAACTCATAGATTTTATGTTATAGTACAAGACTTAATTTTTGACAAAGATCATCATTTTAATCCTGTTTTTAAAATTAAATTTAATGAAGTTTGGATGAAATTTTCATAGTCTATGCTGGTTGACCAAAAGTTTATATGCTAAAAAAATCAAACTATTATCATGGAATTTAAATCTATATCAGCAAAGTTACCTCGTGATGAAATTACTCTTTTCAGAGATTACTGTAAACGAAAAGATGTGACACCATCGGCAATGATAAGAGAACTTATTTTAAGGGAATTAGAAGTTCCAATACCAAATTATCAAGCAGGAAAAAACCATATTAAATACAATAGAAAAAATGATAATTTTTTGTGGTCTGTTGATTTAGATACCGATGAAAAAGCAAATATTTTAGAAGAAGTTAATATAGAATTCTTAGAAGATTTAAATAATCAAATAAATAATGTGATTAAGGAAAGAAACATATTTATAAATAAAAGTGGTTTGGAGTCCATACCAATACCTATAAAATTTTTGAAAAAATT
>JAISTD010000159.1 GCA_031272765.1 Candidatus Methanovirga australis
AAAGCAATGATTATAAACCAAAAATCCCATTTACTTTTTCAATTATTTTATTGATTCCAACACTAACAAAGTCTCTTGATAGAATGTAGGTTAAAATCACAGTACTAACAATAATATAAATTCCTACATAGTAAGGATTTTCAAAGAATTCACTAAAAGAGCTGTTTAGTAAATATTCTCCCATGAACTTTACAAAGTAGAAATGTAGTATGTAAATTGCCATAGAGTTAATTCCGAGCTTTGTTAAAAAGGTCTTTTTATTAGTCATTAAATAATACAAAACTATGACAATAAGTAAACCAGAAGAAATTACTAAAAACCGAATAAACATTCCCAGAGAAATTCTCATATGCATTTGTTTATAAGACTTAATAAAGGCAAATGGAGCATTTGATATATCAAGAGTTGAAAAGAAAATAGCTATAAAAAACAAAATCAAAAGACCAAAGACTAAATATTTATAAGTGGTTATAAAGTTTTTAATTTTATGTAGTAATTTACTTGTAAATGATTTAACCTCACCTAACTCTATTTCCTTGAAATAATAACCAAGTATAAATCCAGGTAAGAAACAAAGTGTCCGACTGATAGCTAAAAAGTTTTCAGGAAGATTTAGGATTCCAACAAATAAGGCTAAAACAATTGAAATTAAAAAGACATGTTTGATTTTATCAAGGACTGGTAAAATGGTTCTCATTATAAATAAACTAAGTAAAAACCACAACCCAGTTTCTGGAATGAAAAAAGGAAATTTAGGAAAGCCCTTTCCTAGAACAATCATTGCAAAGACTATCCAAAGAAAATTAAAAATTAGATATGGAATGAATAATCCCCTAAAGGCCTTTTTTGGAAGGTTTTTATCAACTTTAGATAAGTAACCACTAACAAAGAAGAATACAGGCATGTGGAATATGTAGATCATATGTTTAAATACACTATAATAAGACAACCCAGCAAACAACTCCACCAAATGCCCCATAACTACAAGGACAATTGCCAACCCTTTTAGATTATCAAAACGATTAATTCTTGGTTTTTGACTACTTTCAACATTAGTTTCAACTACTTCCACACAATCACCATAAATCAGTTATTTTTTAATTAATCAAATGAATATATAAATTTTCTATATAATATATTTTTAGGTAATCATTTTTTTCAGAGAAGATGATTGAGGTTTTATTTATTTTTAGTATTTTTATATTATTTCTTAATTTAAGCTTTATTCTTATTTTATTTTAATTTAGATTAGTTTATTTCTAATTATCATAGATTTTTAAGGTTTTAGTAGTAATATTTTTATTTGAAATTATATGCATGTTTATTAGATTAATGAATAATTATTAACACAATTGTTTTTAGTCGTTTACTGTTATAGAATACGAACTTTTCTTATTAAAGAGCAAACAAATCACTGAATTTTAAAAAAAATTAAGGTTAACAATTTGGCTGAAATAAATAAATCACTGCCTCAATTATTTAATAAAATTATTAATTTATTATTAAAGAAAAAAACTGTTTAAAAGAATTAATAATGAAAATTTATATACAATCCTTCTTTAAATCCTTTCTTAAGGAATTTATACTTCTTAAAAGATTTTTAGCTTGATTATTATACTTAATTGGTTCAGATAGAAGAACCTTTATATACTATGTTTTATAAAAAATATTTTAATAGAATATTGAAAATCTATAAAATTAATAATATTTTGATTGGATTAATTTAGATTGTATAAGTTCGTATTCTATAACAAAAAGCGAACTTTCAAGTAGTCAATAATCAAATGAATTGTTTTTTAATTAAAAATCTCTTTTTTGAGTTTGTTTGAATAATTAATAGACTATTTTCAGGAATAAGAAAATATAAACTTCTTTAATTGTTTTATTGAATTAAATTATAAATTTAGCCGAAAATTATTGGCTTGATGTTAGTTGTATTAATTGTTGGAGAAAAGATGAGACCAGAAAATATTGAAAGAGTAGAAAGGAATTTAAAAAAAGAAGAAGTTTTTAATAAAAAAGTTATAGAAATAGGGGCATATAATGTCAATGGAACTATAAGACCTACAATAGAGAAATATTCTCCAGAATCTTATTTAGGAACTGATATAGAAGAAGGACCTGGAGTTGATATGGTAGTATGGGGAGAAAATTTAGTAGAAACATTTTCAAAGGAATCTTTTGATTTAGTAGTAACATGTGATGCTTTAGAACATGTATACAACTTAAAAGAAGTGATTTCAAACATTAAGGGAGTTTTAAAACCAGGAGGATATTTATATCTAACCTTACCATCAACTGCATTTCCTTTCCATGCATACCCTAATGATTATTGGAGATTTGAAAAAGAAGACTTAGAATTTATTTTCTCTGATTTGAATATTGTGTCATTAGAAGTGTACACTGATAGTCCTGGTGTATTTATGAAGGCCAAAAAGAAAGAAAATTTCTCAGAAGTGGATATTTCAAACTACAAACTATACAGTATTTTAACAAGAACAAAAATAACTCAAGATGGGCTTCATTCATTAAGTGAGGAAATTATAGACATTCTTTCAGATTTGAACAAGGTAATTTCTGAAAAAGAGATTTTTTTAAACCAAAAAAATGCTGAAAAAAATCATTTTGCCAATGTTGTCAATCAAAAAAATCAGGAAATAAATACTTTAAAAGAAAAAATAAAGAAAAAACAGTCTTTAATTAATAAGTATAAAAATTCCAAATCTTGGAAATATACTGGATATTTTAGAAGGTTAAAGAAAGCCTTTAGGAAATAATTTAATAATTATTTGTCTTAATAATTTTAATACCATATTTTCATTACTTTCTTATTAATTTTCTTATTAACTTACCAATATAGCGAATTGGTTTTGTAATCTTCCATGAAAAGGAGTTTGAATATTGACTTATTAAAATGTCTTTGTTTTTAATGGTTGTTTTCTGTTTTTCAATCTTTTCAATTTTTTTAAGAAGTTTTTTATTCAACTTTTCATTTTTTTTATTTAATTTCTTGTTCTTTTGCTCTAATTTAGTAGCTTTACTTCTTATTTGATTGTTTTGTTCATTTAGTACATTAAATTTGTTTGATAAGTCATTAAATTTGTTTGATAAGTCATTAAATCTTAAATTTTCATTGTATAACTGTTCTTGATATTCGAAAATCTGAATTAAACTATCCCACCATAAATTTTCACTTAACTGCAGAAATGTGGGATAAACATTTGATAAAATTTTCATGTCTTTTAAAATAGCTGATTTATCTTTTGGAATTAAAAGACTTAAACCATGATAAATGTTAAATGAATATAAATCAAATTCCTTTTCAGAATATTCAATGAAATCCTCAATTGCTGTTAAAACCCCATTTTTTTCACCACCTTCATGAATCGCATTATATAAAGATTTGTTATAACCAAAAGTGGCCAATTCATTTTGTTTTGGTAGCATTCCCTTGTTTTGATATTGATGTCTAAATTCATCGGGTATGGTTTCTGGATTATAATATAAATCTCTTCTCGCATATGGCCATGAAGTATCATGGAAAAAAACAAGGGGAAACTCTTCGTAATCATTATCTATAATCTTTAATTCATTAAATACACTGTACCAATTATGATCTCCATCAATTAATACCGCATCGATGTTTTTTAATAATGGTAAAACATTTAAACTTAAATCTACATATTGTTTAAAATTATTTTTATATTTACTCTCTAAATCTTTATAATCATATTTTGGAAATGGATCTATAGAGTAGATAATTCCATTATTATTTTTTGCATAATTAATTAATTTATTAGTATGCCCTCCTCCTTCGGAACCAATTTCAACGATATTTTTAATTCCAAATTCCTTAAAAATAGGTTCTATTAAATATTCCCAAAATCTATGCATTCATTCACCTAAAAGTTATTTTATGTACCTACTGTCCAATTTAAGAGTATTTCAATTTCAAAAAATATAAGTGTCGTGATTGAACTTGTAATTTGTATATTTATTTGGAAAACAATATAACAAATCATAAGATTAACAATTTAAAACAATTAATTTTTTAGATTTTTAAAATCCTTATTAATCTTATTTATTATAAAACATAATATATAAAATTTACACTGCTGTCAACTTAAGGAATTTTTTAATGAAAAATTATTATTTTATTAATTAAAGGTTTAAATAAGCTATTTTTTTAAATTTAAGA
>JAISTD010000181.1 GCA_031272765.1 Candidatus Methanovirga australis
CGTGGTTTTGATCAAGGTATTTGAAGGGAGTCTTGCATCTTGCTCATAGAGTTTCTGTATCTTGAAAAGAATTTCATCAATATATTCATCCATTATTTTTTATTTAAAATAAGATTTTAATTAATCTCACTTTTTGATTAATTTACCATTAGATGACTAAAAAATTTTTTCCTTATCTTTTTAAAATAATATTTTTTTATTTTTTTTAAAATTAAAAATGGATTCAAGTAGTTATAATGATAGTGATACTTCTAAAAAAGATAAAAAAACATTAAAATCTAAAAATAAACATATAGAAGATAGTTTTAGTAGTGATGATAAATTTAAGTCATGCAAAGGGCATCATAATCAAGAAGATGCAGGATACGACGCAGTTAGGGATGCGAGATCATGGTATATTTTATTCCATGCAGTTATGGATTCCTTTAAGAAACCGGGTATGTTTTTAGTCCTTTATCCTAAATCTTATAAAGAATGTATTAAAGGATTAATACCTGGATGCACTAAGGTTGTTATTGATTACTTACCTCGCCAGAAAGTAATTCAATCCAATTGGATGTGCTGTTTCGGTGGTCAAAAAGAAGTATATGTAGATGGAAATTATTTATTCTTTGCCCATATTAGATGTAAAATTAATGGTAAATGGGTAGGATTAAATGAATATGACCCGACTATTCAGGAATTATTAAGATCATTTGGATTCGCAGTTGATCGTGTGAAAAATCCCCCTGCAAGTTTGTTAAATAAGAAAAATAATAAAGCAGGAATGTCGTAAGCGATAGTGAGTTAAAATAATTTTTTAAGGAATTATTATTAGGTCATTAATCACTCCGCTCCCTTCGGTCGCCTGTGTTTCTTGATCTATTAATGGACTTTCAATATTTTCTTCTTCTTTTTTCGGTATTAAACATCCGCAGCATAAATTCCGTAAAGGATTAATAAAACACATTATAACAGGTAATAAGAATTGAGTTATAGCTACTATAATGATATTTATAATAATAGCGTATAAGAGAGCCTCGTTTATAATTACATTTTCACTCATTTTTATTTTTTTAAAAAAAGTGAGATTAATTAAAATCATATTTTAAATAATAATTTTTTATTCGTCAAAATCAAGATTAATTGCTCCATCAGTTTCTAAAAAACCAATTAATAAAGGTATTTCTTCATAAGTAGTATCTTCATTATCTTCTAAGAACATCATCAAATGGCTTTTTAAATCATCCATTAAATGAGCGAATAATTCTGGGATATACATTTGGGTTATGGTTAGTAATCTATAATAAAATCTAACAGTAAGATTTCCCTTTGATGTATGTAAATTATTAAGAAGTATTTCTAACATAAGATTATAATCTGTTTCATTAAGATCTTCATAACTGAGTTCTTCACCTTCATCAACAGTTTTACAATAAAAGATCCACAAAATCCTTTGAACAAGATTACTTTCACACACATGGTAATTACATAATAAATTTAAAATAACCTCAAAATAATCTTTATCCCCAGTTAAAAACAATCTTCTCATAATACATTTTCTTCGTAATAAATTCGTGTAAAACATATTTTCATCTGGTATTTTAGCAATGAGTTTTAAAATTTCACTGATGTAATCCATATCATCGAGATCAGTATATTTATTTTTTAAAACTTCAAAAACATGATAAAAAACTCCTAAACCAAGATAAAAATCGAATATTTCAAATCTATTATTATTAAAAGCCAGTTGTAAAGCAAGATTAATGTGTTTTAGAATAACTGATTGTTGTTCAATATAATTTTTTAAACCAAATTTACTTAATATTATTCTTTCTTCATCACTTTCATGAATAAATTCTAACATCTTTTCTATATAACCTGTATTAATACTTGATAATAAGTGTTTTAAAATATAGTTATAAATATTAATACTAATATTTAAAACCCTCCATTGGTCTGGTGACGTAAATTTTAATAAAATACTATTGTCTTTAATAAATCTATTGAACCAGGTATCTTCAATAATTCCGGCATCATCAGGTGTATCAAAAGTATCTACTATTTCGATAAATTCATTTTCATTTGATAATTTAAATAAATAGATACTTATCTCATAAAAAGTATATAAAAAAGGCATCATATAACCCATCCCAATTACATCATCATTAGTTCTAATTTCAAAAGGATGTTGAGTGTTCCATGCTTCAATATATTCTTGAATAAACTCTTTTTTATTTTCTTTTATTTTAAATAATTTTACTTCCATTAACATTTTAAAAATATATTTATAAGCTTCCAAAACTATTGTTCTAATCTCTCTTTTCCATTCTATTTTTTGATCTTTATAAGTATGATTTAGGAGTCGAAAACATTCCAATAAAAATTCTATTCTTACTTGAAAATATTGTTGTCTTAGAAAATACCCCAAAATCTTAAATAAATCATCACGAATAAAATGGATTCTATATTGAGATAAATGATTAAATATTTGTAATACATAATAACTA
This sequence comes from Candidatus Methanovirga australis, assembly GCA_031272765.1. GTDB lineage: Archaea > Methanobacteriota > Methanobacteria > Methanobacteriales > Methanobacteriaceae > Methanovirga > Methanovirga australis. The sequence goes on from JAISTD010000181.1 coordinate 2,490, forward strand.
AATCTAAATATATCATTTATACCATCATCTTCATCATTATTCGGGGGATATTCATATATATCACATCTATTCCCATTTTCGTCTTTAATAGGAAATAACATGTCCATTAAAAACTCTACTATAAAATCATTAATAAGATTACACTTACTATCAATAGCTGAAAATATTAATAAAATTTCTTTTTTTAATTTATTTTTATCTGTTTCATTAATATTGAATTTTTTGATTAAATCCATTATCCATTCAACTGTAAAATCATGTGGAGGAGTTAATTCAATTAAAGAATGTTCAACAAAAGATTGTTTTAAAAAATTTCCTTTATCAATATCGTATTTATAATCCATATTTTAATTAAAAAATAATAAAAAATTATTATTTAAAATCCTATTTTAATTAATCTCACTTTTTGATTTTAAGACCACAGAAAATTTTATATAAGTGTATAGAATTATTTTAAAAATAACATTTTAATTAAAAATTTTTTAGAAATAAAAATACAGATATATGAGTAATGAATCGATAGAAGAAAAATACAAAGAACAAATTCAAGATTTAGAAGATAAAGTAAATTCATTACAAAGTGAATGTAATACTCTTAAAAATCAGTTCAGTGAATTTGTTCAAAATAGTAATGAAAAAGTTTATAAATACGAAACTAATTTTAATTTTATCTCCCATACTTTTTTAGACTATAAAGATAGATTACTTCAATTAGAACAGAATTTTATTGACCAAGATAATATTATAAGAAATATAGATCTATTATTAAAATTCCGTCAAGAACATCAGCAAGATACATTCTTATTAAAACATGAGTTTAATCAACTTTTTGAAATCATAGATAAATTAAAAGATATGAATGCAGCATTAAGATTAGTGAATGAAATGGATGTTGAAAAAGCAGCTAAAAGAGTTTTAAATAAAGTTTTTAGAGAAGAACAACATCATCAAACACGGTATCAACAAAATTTGTTATACAACTAAA
>JAISTD010000146.1 GCA_031272765.1 Candidatus Methanovirga australis
TCATGATATTAATTGATATCCTTTCTCCTATTTAAATATTATGTTCATATAACTTTTTTGGATTTATTTCTCAGTCGGCATTAACATGCCACCCACTGAATTTTTTACAGTGTCTTAATAATCTTGTATTAATCATTAATAAAAATATCAATGAATTCAAACTTATCAACATCAAACAAACCCTTATCAGATAACTTTAAACTTGGAATAACTAAAAGAGCTAAGAAAGACAAAGTCATGAATGGAGACTTTAAATTAACGCCTAAAGACTTAACTATCTTATTTAATTCTAACTTCTCTTTTATCACTGATTTCACACTTTTATTAGTCATGATCCCAGCAATAGGAAGTTTTAATATCTTTTCAATTGTGCTTGAAACAACAGCCAATCCTCCTTCACTTTCTTTTATAAGATTAACAGCCTTTGCCATATAATAGCTATTTGTTCCAACAACTACAATATTATGAGAATCATGAGCAACACTTGAAGCAATAGCACCTTCCTTCAAATTAAATCCTTTCACAAATCCCAAACCAATATTATTATTTCCATACCTTTCAGCAACTGCTAATTTAAGTATGTCTCTTGGAACATCCTCTTTAGCTACTCCATTTCCAATATTAACTGTTTTTTGAATTTTATTGGTTAATAACTCACCATCAAAAACTTCAATTAAATTAATTCTTTTAGTTTTTAAATCAATTGACTCATCAATTTGATTATCTAAATTATTTAAACTATTAAGATTAATCTCAAAATCCTCAGGTTTTTTCTCATTCAATGAAAAATTATTTATTACTTTAGATTTTTTTCTGTTAAATAAAACTTCACCGTTTTCTGCTACCAATTTTCCATGTATGAAAGTTTTTTTAACATTAAAATCATCTAAATTATCCACTAAAATAAAGTTAGCTATTCTTCCTTTAGCTATTAAACCTGAATTTAAATTATAATGATTAGAAGGATTTAAAGTTACCATTTTAATAGCTTCATACTTATCTATTCCTAATTCAATAGCTTTTTTCACCAAGGTATTTAAATGTCCTTTAATTAAATCTTCTGGAGATATATCATCAGTTACTAAGAAGTCAAATATTGGATTAGTTAAAACACTTCCAAAATCATCAGCAGAAATCTTTCCTAAAAAATCTTGGTTTGATAAAAGTTCCAACCTTTTCTTTAAATCAAAAAGACTTTCCATATTTTTAGCAGATGAACCTTCCCTAACCATTATTTTCATGCCTAAACTCTTTTTTTCAATAGCTTCATCAAAACTACTGGATTCATGATCAGTCGATATAGTAGTATTAGTATTGATAGTATTGCATGATGACTGATTAGTATGATTAGTGATAGCATTATTATCTACATCTATTGAATCCTTGTATCCTTCTGTTGAGTTTGAATCTTCAAAATCATCATTCCAATAAAAATACTTTTTTAAATCATTCCCTCCTAATTGAGGAGAATGACCATCAATAGGTTTATTCAAAGATTTAGCTATTTTTAATTTAGATATTATAGAAGGGTCACGATTAGTAACACCAGAAAAATTCATAACTTCTCCTAATCCAACAATCTCATCTTTCTTCAACAAATTCTTAATATCCTCCCCATCAATAACTGCACCAGAACTTTCAAATTCTGTCGCTGGAACAGAAGAAGGAGCAGTGAAATAAAAATCAAATGGAACCTCATTTCCATCATCGATCATGAATTGAATTCCTTCAACTCCCAAAACATTAGCTACCTCATGAGGATCAGCTATTACAGAACAGGTTCCTAATGGAAGAACTGCCTCGGCAAAGGATGATGGTGTAAGAAATGTGCTTTCAATATGGATATGTGAATCAATATAACCTGGGACAATTACTCCCTCAAAATCTAATTCTTCTCTAAGAGATATTGGAGTCACTTCTTTAAAAATATTATCTTCAACTACAATATAAGCAGGATAAACATCATTCTCCTCTAAATCCATTATCTTTGCTTTAAAACTATTCATAAAAATTCCAACTGTTCCTACTAATTACATATTTGTTTATCACACTACAATATTTCATTTATTATTGGATCAAACTTTCATTGGACAAAATAAAAAACTTAAGGAATGAAATTCCCATTCATTTATGAAAGAAATTTAATGAAATTTTCTAAATGCATGTTTTAAAAGTTTCTTCTGAATATTAAACTATTGAAAAATAAACTATTGAAAACTCCTTAATAATCTCCACCTAACTCCTTAAAAGATTGTCTTTGTTCTTCAACATCTTTTTCTTGATTAATCTTGTATTGACTCCACTCACTAACAATGTCTAAGTCATCACCATAACGACGACCTTTAAATTCATCTATTTTAAGTAGAGTGGGAACATTAACCATTAATCCTAAAACAATGGCTTCACCAATATTTAAAGAAGGAAGTTGTAGTAAAAGATCTTCACTAAGACTTTCACTTGCAGATTGAACATGCCTTTGGTCTTGAGGTTCAACAAGTCGCAAAATAATCATATTATTAGCTTGAGACAATGAGTCAGGATCAATAGATTTTGGGCTTTGACTAACAAGGCATAAACCAAGACCAAACTTTCGCCCTTCTCTTGCAATTCTACTTATCCATAATTTTGAATTAATTGACCTACTTTTCGGAGCCAATATATGTGCCTCCTCGACAATGAAGAAAACTGGAAATTTAAGGGATTCTTCAGTTTTTTCACGAATAAATAATTTTCTGCTTTTTAGAGCATTCCTTAAAACATGACTTACAATAACTTCAGCAGTTGCCTCATCACTCTGACCAAGGTTTATAACATTCGCTTTTCCAAGCTGTATTTGGGAAAGAATATCCCCAGTATTAGTATTTAAAAGAGAACCATACTTATTCTCTAAATCCTCAACTTTATTAATAACATCCATAATCTTTGTTTTTTCATTTGATTTAATATCTTTATTCCTAAATGTTTCAGTTTCATACCAAATATTTAAATGCTCTTTTAAAATATTCAAAAAGTCTCTGTAATTCCCTTTTCTTGCTTCATTAATAGCTATTTTATATGCTTCTCTAAAGTATCTTTCTTGTATGTATGCAGAACTTGATATATTTATTAATCTTCTGATTTCACTAAATGACATATATATTGGATTGATTTCTGGATCTATAATATTCACTTCACCATTATTAAATTCACTATCAACATATTCTGAGTGCATATCAAATATAACCATCGTACCGTTGTATTTTAATAATTCATCAATTAGAACACAGACTGTATTGGACTTTCCAGCACCAGTCATTGCTAAAATAGCTAAATGTCTTGTAATCATCTTATTAATATCTATATTAACATCAATATCTCTTTGACTAATTAAACTACCTATTTTTAATGGGTTTTTAACTCGAAAAACTTTATTTAATGTGTTTTCGTCTGCAAGATAAACTTCTGTTCCTGGTGGAACTGGTGTTCGTGGAACTCGTAGATTATCCTTTAAATCCCCAAGAATTTTGACTTTCCCTTTTATATAAAAGTCATTTCCTTCAATAGCTTGTATCATATCCACCGTACTTGGGTCATAAATATCATTATTTAATGAAACACTACCGTGAATTAAGGTTTCAATCATTCCTAATATTGTTTTCCTATCATAATTTAAAGTTACATATTCTCCTATCTTAGGAGTTGTTTTTGATATGAATTCAATATTATTTAATGATGTTTCACCGATGACTCTCCCAATTATCATAATAACACATTCATCTACTTTTAAAACATATTTAAAATAATGGTTTCTTAATTACAATTAATTTAGTTAATATTATTATATTTTATTTAAGTAATTTATTATATTATTAACTAATTTTTTTAATTAATATTATTTTCACTTATATGTTATGAAAAAATAAATATTAAATACTTAATGCTAATGTTACTATGTTTCTTAATCCAGGTGCAAGACCTAATGTAAATATGGATAATTTCAACAATCCTTTAATTGTACTATCAACAACATACTTTTCTATAACATACAATGCTAAGCTTATAACAATTATTTTTAAGGGAAAAATACTAAAGGCAGTTAAAGTTTCTTTATATATGAAGTTAGGAAGAATATGCTGTTCACTGAAGCCATATAAATCCACTGCCACAAATGTTGATGAACCATCAAAAAGATGGGCTGAGATAATAGCTAAATTGTTCTTGTCTTTGTAAAGATAGGAAAACTTGCCAATTATAAAGAAAAATAGTGTTAATATTACCCAAATAGATATTATCTCGGATATTGGAATTATATTTATTCTATTTATCAATACTAAGTTTGGGATTAACAAAATCAATCCTATTGAGATTAAAGTTTTTTTATAGCTTATATTCAATTTTTTTTCCAAATGTATTCCTATTAACAATGATATTATGGATATAGTGCCTATAATGAAATATATTCCTGGTGTAATTAAAAACCAACTGTAAAGTAAAATATTATTATCTACAAATGCTCTTATTAATGAACCAGTTAGTATAAATGGAATTAGATAAAAAATTAATTCTTCTGGATTTTTTTCTAACATTTTAAAGAGTTTTATTAGTCCAAATATTATTAGAATTAGTATTAGACTGTAAATTAGGGTGTTTAATATATTGTATCCTGAAAAGAAGTGAATTTCTAAGAATTCTATTATTTGATAATGTAAATCCATTTTAATCTACTTATTTAATATATATCTTATTATATTAATTTTTAATATATTTTTTTAAATAATTTTTATTTTTTAAATATTAATTCAAAAACATGAAATTTTTGAATTTTAAATATTCTTTGAAAATCTTTATAATTAAAATTAATAATATTATAATCTATTAAAATATGGAATATTATTATAAAAAATATTTTATAAAAAAATAAAATAAAAAATATAGAAAATTTTGTATTACCCAAATTTTGTATTATCCTAAATAACTATTTACAAAAATAATAAAAAAATAAGGTTTAAATAGTTCCATAAGCCAATCCATTACAGACAATTTGTAAAATTAAAGATAGATATTATAAATATTGATTATGCTTTCACTTCTCTCACAAACAATTTAGAGTCTTTATTACATGCATTATAACCAATAACACCATCATTTAATTTAAAAACTTGATTTGTTACAAATTTTTCACTATCACAATCAAAAAGATTAAAAGATACATCCACATAATCAATATTATCATTGAAAAAAGTAAAAGTTGATGTAAAAACCTCATTATCTACAATAGGAAATTCTGTATCTATTTTCAAATTATTAATTAATACTGTTGGATTTGAATTATTTTTATATTTGGCAGTAATTGTAACAAATATATCATAATCTAACTCGATTCTATCATCTGAAGAACTAAAACTTAAACTTTTGATTTCATTCAAGGTTTGAAAGTTAACATTCTTTGACTCTTGAGAGTTAACATTCCTTAACTCCTTTCCTGACAATTCAGATACAAAAGGATCATTAAAATCAGCAAGTTTATATTTTGTGTATGCATCATAACCAATAATCCCATCACCTAACTTAGTGTTTTTGTTAAAAAAACGATGAGTATGATCCAAAAATATAGGCATCATTTTATATTGGGAGAAATCAAAAGTTAAATCAACATGATCCAAATCATCTATTTTCTGAAAATTAACAACACTTTTATGATGAATATTATTTGTTGTGTCTATTTTCAAATTTTTGACTACTTCAACTGGATCTGAATTTTTATAGTAAGCTGTGGCTGTAACATATATATCATCGAACCATTTAAGATCAGATGAGGTAAAAGTCAAATTTCCAGTTCCATCACCATTATCACTAATAGCTGATACACTGTTTATTGCACTAATAGATATTAGTATCATTGCAGATATTATTATTTCTCTATTTTTCATCTAAATTCACCTCAGTATTTTTATTCAAATTTAACATTTTCAATATAGTGTAATAAATTTTATATTATTAAGAGTTTCTATTAACCTTATCAAAAAATACACTAATATTTTGATAAGTATTTTATAAATATTATGAAACTCCTCATTCCTAATGTAGTGCTGGTTAGTATATAAATGTGTCGATTATT
>JAISTD010000008.1 GCA_031272765.1 Candidatus Methanovirga australis
CATTTAAAGAAGTTATATAAGATTATTGAAAGTATTGAAATTTATTTAGACCTCCAAAGAGTTAAATGGGAACAAAATCACGGAAAAAATATCACACCCATCGAATTTTTTACATAGTCTTTTTTTATTACTCGTTAAAAGATTATTTAACAATATATTAACTTTGTAAGGGCATTAATATATCCTTAACTAATAAAATATTAAACAATTGATTATATTAAAATAAATATATTTAATAATAATTAATCAGAATAGTAGTATTGCAATTAATGTATTTTTTAAGGACAAGGTCATTGTATTTGTATTGTAGGATAAATAAGGTTTATAAAATTTATTCATCCTTTTTTCCTTTAAAATTCTCGATCAATGATTTTAAAGATTTTTCTAAGCCTTCTTTTCCACTTTCTACTTCTTCAACAATATCTTCATATCTAATATATTTTTCTAATTTAATTGCCTTCTCACCAATTCCAGATAGTCTGAACTTGTGTTCATTATCACCTATTGGAAGGGAGAGTTCTTCTCTTTTGAGATCATCTTTAAATTCTAAAGCTTTATTCTTTAATTTTTCAACTAAATCTTCCATATTTTCACACTTTTATTGTATCTTTTTATTTTTAATGTACTTATATTATTATTTAATTAATAGTTTAAAATTAATTAATAGTTTAAAATAATTGATTTTTTATAAAAGATATTTAATAATTTTATTAAAAAGTAATAATACTTAAAAAAATTTTCTTTTTATAAAAAAATATCTAATTTATATAAAACATCCAAATGGTTTATCAATGAAATTTTTATTAAAAATAATATAATAATTTTTAATTGATAAACTTAATATATAAATTACAACATTTAATTAACTATATTTTTTATTATTAATATATCTTTTTGATATAATTCAAAATGATAATTCAAATGAGTATTTAATTAAATATAATTTAAATAAACGGTATTGTGATTACCAATGAAAGAGATTATTAAATATGTTATTGAAGAAGATATTGGATTTGAAGATATTACAACAAATTCTTTAATAAATAAAGATGAAGTAGTTAGATCTACCATAATATCTAAAGAAAATGGGATAATAGCTGGTGTTGAAATAGCTAAAGATATTTTTTATTATTATGGTCTTAATGTAATAGCTTTAAAGAAAGATGGAGATAAAGTCCTTGATAAAGATATTATCATGGAAATTGAAGGGGATGCTCGATTAATTCTAAAGTTAGAGAGAACAGTTTTGAATATTTTGATGAGAATGAGTGGAATAGCTACAATTACAAACCAACTAATAAAGAAAACTAACAAGAAAATCATAATAGCTGGAACAAGAAAAACCTTACCTGGACTTGGTTTTATTGATAAAGAAGCAATTAAGATTGGTGGAGGTGATAGCCATAGATTTTCTTTAGATGATTTGGTTTTGATTAAAGATAATCATATAGCTATTGTAGGCTCTTTGGAAAAAGCTATTAAACTTGCTAAGGAAAAAAATAGCTTTACAAAGAAAATAGAAGTTGAGGTTGGAAATTGGGAAGATGGATTAAAAGCTGCTAAATTAGGCGTAGATATTATAATGTTAGATAATATGACTATCCCCGAAATTAATAAAACAATAGCTATTTTAAAAGAAGAAAACCTTAGAGATAAAGTGATAGTTGAGGTTTCAGGTGGAGTTAATCCTGAAAATATTTCTTCCTATGGAGAAACTGATGTGGATGTTATTTCATTAGGCTTCATCACTCACTCTGTAAAAAGCTTAGATTTAAGTTTAAATATCAAATAGTTAGTTTAAAGTTGATAAAATGATGGATGAAACCAAAGAAGCATTGAACAAGATAGGAATTAAATTTTCTCAAAATAAACAATCAAATAAGAGATTTAGTGATGGTGGACAATACAGAATTGAAGTTCCAGGAATTCAAAATCCAATATCTATGTCCTCTTTAATGTCTGCTATAGAAGAAAAAAATCTTATAATTCATCGTGTGACTCAAACAAAAGGAATAATGCTTTTGACAGACAATGAAATAAATACAATGGTTGATTTAGCTATTGAAAACAAATTAGAACTATTTTTAAGTGTGGGACCAAGAGCAACTTATGATACAAGTGCTACTGCTCAAACAAAAGAAGGTTCAAGAATAGCTTATAGGCTTAGAGGATATGAAAATTTAGTTTATGCTATTGAAGATGTTAAAAGAGCTATTTCCTTAGGAGTAAAAGGAATACTTCTCTACGATGAAGGATTATTGTATTGTTTAAATAAATTAAGAAAAATTGGTGAAATACCTTATGATGTCCATTTCAAAGTATCAGCACACACTGGTCATGGAAACCCTGCATCAGCTATTCTTTTAGAACAATTAGGAGCAGATTCATTCAATCCTGTTAGAGACCTTTCAATAGAAATGTTATCAAATATTCGCCAAAATATAGACATTCCCTTAGATATTCACACAGAAAATCCAAAATCTTCAGGCGGCTTCATACGCCACTATGAAGTTCCAGAAATAATTAAAGTAGCTTCCCCAGTTTATCTTAAAACTGGTGGTTCAGTTGCACAAACTCATAACTGGGATACAACCGCTGATTCAGTGAAACAACGCGTGAAACAAGTTGAACTTGTTGTGAGAATGATAAATAAATATTATGATAATGCTGTAATATCTAATAAATCATCAAAGGATTTAGCTATTCCAAAGAAAGTTTAATAATAAATATTAAATAATTTTAATAAACATTCATTGATTATTATTGAATTTGAACTAATATTAAATTAAATATATTAAGTTATATTTTATAATACATAGCTAACGAATCATTTTATTAATATAAATATTTATTTAATAATTAAAGTATTCAAATAATAAAATAAATATAAGATAATAAAAATATTGAAGGATCAAAATTATGTATAATGAAAAACTTTCAAAAAATCTTAAAGAAATGGTAATTGAGTTAGGAGGATCAGATGTCGGAATTGGAACTAAACAAACATTAAAAGGAGGACCTGAATCCACAGATTTAAATTATGTATTAAATGATGCGAAATCATCGATTACTTTTGCAGTGCCATTTAATCAAGATCTAATAGAACCTTACTTATCTAAAAAAGATTTTTCATTAAATGAAAACAAGATTAGAACAACAACATTTACAGGAGGAATAGCTTTAGAGGTAGCTGGATTTTTAAATCAGATGGGTTTTAAAGCTATTCCAATAGCCCCAAATTTTATTTATAGAAAAGACACACCTAATGGAATAAGAGACCGAAAACCCTTAATTTCACATAAATACTTGGCTGCAAGATCAGGAGTAGGATTTTTTGGGTATTCAGGTTCAATATTGACAAAAAAGTATGGTTCAGCTATTGTTTTAGCTTCTGTTGTTACTGATGCTCAACTGACCCCAACAAATCCAATATCAGAATCAAAAAATTACTGTGATGACTGTAGACTTTGCAAGCTTAGTTGTATTCCCAACTATATCTCAGACGAAAAAATTAAAGTAAGCATTGGAGGCTATGATTTTGAGTATCAAAAGTCTAACAGCCACTGGAGATGTATTCTTGTTTGTGGTGGTGCAACAGGTCTTCATTCATCAAAAAAATATTCTACTTGGTCTCCTGGAAGGTTTGATCTTCCAGAAGATGATGATGACAAGAAATTTGAATCATTGAGAGATAAATCAATGATAGCTTATGTTAAAAGACCTAAAAAAGATGCTGTATTTTATCATCCAGGAGTTCCAGAGTATAAGATGCAGTATACTTGTAGTACATGCCAATTTATTTGTCATCCAGATAAAAGTGTGAGAAAACATAGATATAAGTTGTTTAAAGATAATGGTGTTATTGTTGAAAATGAGATTGGAAATAGAATGTCTGTATCTCCTGATGAAGCAGAGAATATTATTGCAAAAATGTCTGAAGATAGAAAAAGGGTGTATGTAAATTAAAAAAAAATCATAAATTTTATATTTATTAAAATCATTATATTTAATTAAATAGATTTTTATAAAAAAATAATAAATTCATTTTATTCTTCAATAATCGTTTTGTTTAAATTTTAATTATAGACTAAAACTAATAAATTAAACTAAAAATAAATATAGAACTAATAAATAATTTAAATAATAAAGATAATTAATTTAATTTACTAATTAAATAAAATAAATAATTATAACTTGTTAATTATTTTAGAAAAATAGATTTTTTAAGGATTAGATTGTTTAAAATTATATTTTAGAATTTTATATAAATTTTCACTTATTATTTTATATTATTTATTTAATAATTACTTATGTATTATTTATTATATTTATTTACTAAATCATTAATGTATTCATTAAATAATGTTATTAAATAGTATTTATTAAATCATAAGGTGATTATTTGTCAACAATGATATGGCCAGTGTACATTAATTCAATGAAAACACAGAAAGAAGGTAGAAAAATAGCTAAGGAGTATTGTATAAAAAATCCTGAGTTAAACGAAATAGAAAAAGCTGCTTCAAAACTTAATTTCAATCCACAAAAAGAAACTGACAAATCTTATCCAGCTTCTTGGTGGGAACAGTCAGGTAGAGTTATAATTGAAACAGATATGAAGAAAAACGATGCTTTAAAAAAGATCAGTTCATTGATTAAAGATCTTAGAGTTAATCACAGAAAATAAAAGACTGGATGGAATAAATATTTTGAAAGTAAATATTTATTATATTTTAATTTTTTATTTTTATGTATCATTAATATTTATTTTTATGAAAGATGATTTTTATGGATGAACATATTGTTGAGGCAATGGGAAAGACTAAAGTTGTTATAAAGGAAGGAAAAGTAATTGAAATAAGTGATCCTAAAATTGATTACTGCCCACTTTTTCATAAAAAAAGAGGAATCGAAAATTTTAATAAAAATATTGTCAAAGAAAATATGGAATTTAGAATAGCTGATTTTGGGATGTGTACTCCTAATAGACAGTTAGATATGAATGATTTCCTTTCATTTGGAATTTCAGAAATACTCTCAACACTTTTAGAGGAAAAAATAATTGATGTTGTTGTTATGGTTTGTGAAGGCTGTGGAACTGTCTTAGTAACTGAACCAAGCAAAGCTCAAGGAATTGGAGGAAGAGTTTCTGGTCTTGTAAAAACGAGCCCTATTTCTGAGATTATTGAAAGAATTGGGGAAGGTAATGTTTTAAATATTGAAAATGCTACTATTAACCAGTGTAAAGGTGTTCAATTAGCTATTGATAAAGGTTATAAAAATATTGCTGTTACAATAGCTGGTGGTAATGATGGTGAAAAACTTAGACAGTTAGAAAATGATATTGAAGATGTTAATTTATATTTGTTTTCTGTTCATTCAACAGGAATAGATCAAACTGTTGCTGAGGATGCTATTAGATATTGTGATGTTGTAACCTCTTGTGCATCTAAGTATATGCGTGATGTTGGCTTTAAAAAAGCCCATTTGGCTGTTGGAAATTCTATTCCTATTTTTGCTGCAAGTGAAGATGGTAAAAGATTCATTGAGTTGCGACTTAATAAAATTGGTAAAAAAGTTGAAAAAGGTGAGCAAAACCCTCCTAAGCCTTTAATTTAAACTATATGCTGTTGTCGATTATATTTGAATATAAAATTTTTAAGAGCTATCATATATTTTTTATATGTTCCTACAATAAATGTCTATTGTATTAAAATAAATAATTAATTATAACAATACTCAACATCTTAGATTAAATAGTAATATTAAAATAATTGGACTTATGGTGATTAAGTGGACTTGAATTTAAAAATAAATGAAAATGGAAATATGGTAATTGGAAATATTGATGTAAATGAAATTGCAGATGAGTATGGAACTCCTTTGTATGTTATTGATGAAGAAAGAATAAGAGACAATTATAAAAGAGTTTTCAATACATTCACTAAACATTATAATAAATTTAGAATATTGTATGCATGTAAAGCCAATACAAACTTGGCTGTAATGAGAATTCTTGAAGAAGAAGGATGTTCAATAGATGCTGTATCACCTGGAGAAGTTTACACATCATTAAAAGCTGGATTCGCTCCAAAGAAGATATTATTTACAGGAAACAATGTTAAAGATGAAGAATTGAAGTTTGTAGATGAACAAGATGTTTTAATCAATTTAGATTCTATCTCTCAACTTGAAAGATTAGCTAAAATTGTGAATCCTGAAAATTATAAAATATCTTTTAGAGTAAATCCTATGGTTGGAGCAGGGCATCATGAACACTGTATAACTGGTGGAGTCATGAGTAAATTTGGTATAAAAGAAGAAAAAGCTCCTGAAGTTTATAAAAAAGCTATTGATTTAGGATTTAAGCCCGTGGGAATGCATTCACATATAGGATCAGGAATATTAGATCCTAAACCCTTTAAATTAGCAACAAATGCACTTTTAGATATTGCTGCTAATGTTGCATCAGAAGTAGATATTAATTTTGAATTTTTAGACCTTGGCGGAGGACTTGGAATTCCATATACTCCAGAAGAGAAACTTCTTGACATTGATAAATTTGCAGAAGAGATAACAGGAATTTTCAAGAGTAAAACAAGAGAATATGGTTTAGGAACTCCATATCTATATATTGAACCTGGAAGATACCTTGTTGGTGATGCTGCAGTTTTACTTACAAGAGTCAATACAATTAAAAATAGCTATCGCAAATTTGTTGGTGTTGATGCTGGTTTCAACACACTTCTTAGACCTGCAATGTATGATTCATATCATCATATTGTGGTTGCAAACAAGGGAAATAATAAAGAAGTTGAAAAAGTGGATGTAGCAGGTAATGTTTGTGAATCAGGAGACCTTTTTGCAAGAGATAGACCTCTTCCTAAAATTGAAGAAGGAGACCTTTTAGCTATTCTAAATGCTGGAGCTTACTCTTTTTCAATGGCTTCACAATATAATTCAAGACCAACACCAGCTGAGATATTAGTTAAAAACAATGAAGTTGAAATAATTAGGGAAAAAGAAACTTATGATGATTTATTTAATAAGCAAATATTACCTAAAAGATTACAGAATTAGTTAATCTACTGTTTAATTCACTAATTTAATCTATACTAAATTTAATCTACAAATTAATTAATAATTTCAGTGTTTTGCTAATTTATTAAGTGTTTTGAGTTTAATTACCAAAAATTTTTGTAATTATTAAAAATCTTCGATTTTCAGTAATTAAAAACCTAATCCTGTTAATTTTTTTAAATTGATTTAAATTCTCAAATTCCATTTTAATCATCAGAATATAATTTTTTCATAAATAATCTCTTTATTAAAAATTGATTTATAGTCTTTGATATTAATAAATTTAATTAATAAATTTTTCATCTTAGAGAGCTTGTTTCACAACTCTATTTTCAATGAACAAAATATTATTTTAATAAAATTTTATTAAAAAATTTTTAATTGCCAAAAATCTTCGATTTTTGTAATTATGAAAATCTTCGATTTTCAGTAATCCAAAGGATTTTCAGTGATTAATAATTTATATATTATAAATTGTTTAATTTAATATAAATAGTAATTAAACAAAAATAATTGTACAACATCTTAGAAGAATTTATTCTTAGTTATTAAAAATTTTACTTTCAATTAGAATGATTTATTCTCTGTTTAAAAATTTTAGTTAAAAATAATTTATTTCCTTATTAAATAGTTTAAAATTAATTATAATAAAAAATATCTTTAAACAATAAAATAAAAAATTTGAAATAAAATAAAATTTGAAATAATAATATGTTTATTTAAAAAGTTTATTACTTAAAAAAAAAATATTTCAAGGACTATAATTTAATCTAATAATTTAATTAAAGCACATATCAAAATATTGAATGTAGTCTCTTATAAATTGGTGTATTTTAATGATAAAAAATAAAAATATTCTTGTTGTTGGAGGAGGTAATGCAGGACGACCTGTTGCAAACCTTTTAAATTTTTTAGGAAATAATGTTGTGGTTAACGATATTAACACGATTGAAAAGTTTCCTAAGGAAAGTCAAAAACAAATTAACATTCTTAAAGAAAGAAATATTAAATTTAAACTTGGAAGTCACGAAATAATTGATTTAAATTCATTTGATCATGTTTTTATTTCACCGAATATTCCAGAACAAAATGAATTTATTAGAAAAATAAGAACATGCATTGATGATGGGAAGTTAGCTATTATTAACTTTAAAGATTTTGGAAGTATTTTGAATTCACTAATAAATATTCCAATAATTGGTATTACTGGTTCTGACGGTAAAACAACCACAACAAATATGATAAATTTTATTTTAGAAGAAAAATTCAATACATTACTGTTTTCATCTATTGAAAAAATGTTAGTTATTGAAGGTCTTGTTGAATTAATTGTTAACTCTGATTCTGAAAATTTTGTTAATAATTCTCAGATTTTAGATTATGAGGATGATGAGTATGTGGATGAGGATGATAAAGATGTGAATGAAGCTAAAAAATCAAAAAATAGGATTAATGAAAAAAATAGGGTTAATAATGAGTTAGGGATTTTTGAACTTCCCCACGGAACAATTCGTTTAGTAGAAGGTTTGAAATTATCTGCAGCAATTATAACTAATTTAAACCCAGATCATATGAATGAATTCACATCATACAAAGAATATATAAATAGACACATTGTTATTGATAAATTAATTAATAAAAATGGAATTTTAATGGTAAATGGTGATGATCCAATCCTCAGTTCAAGATTAAACAGCTTTTCATCAAAAATATTAGTTTATGGTTTAAAATTACCTCAAAAAATAGAATTTGAAGACGAAGTCTTCTACAATGAAGATGTTGAATATCATATTTTTGGAAAAGATATTAAATTAAATGGATTAAATGGTTCTAATTTCACAGTCAAATCTAATGGATTTGATACATTAATATGTAAAAATTGTAATAAAATAAATTGTTCCTGTGATAACTTTGAACCTAAAACTGTTGAGCCATTTGAGAGAGAAATATCTACTCTTCTTCCTGGAATTGTTAATGTTGAAAATATCATCTCTACTTTAACATCAGCTCTTGTATTTGGTTTAGATTTAGACTATGCAATTCCAAGAATCGAAAAATTTAAAGGTTTAATTGGAAGGTTTGAAAGGATTGATAAGGTTGATGGAATTGATGTTTTTATAGATGCTGGACACAATCCTGAAAGTTTTGAAAGAGTATTCAAAGATTTAAATATGGATAGAAATTTGATAATTAGTTTAGAAAATCCAGACACATCCACAATTAGGGACAAGAGAAAGATTGGGGAGATTATATCTAAAAATTGTAATAAGTTAGTTATAAGTGCTAAAAACGAAGTGACTGGTGATGTTGAATATGATAATGCTATTGAAATTTTAAAAGGAGCTGGTAAAATTGATTCTTATGTTACTGATTCAATTCAGTCTTCTTTATTTAAAGCATTAGAAATAGCTAATTCTGGAGATACAATTTTTCACATGGGTCCAGGTTCAATAGTCACTAACTGTGAATTTATTAACAAAGCTGTTATAGAAGCTATTAATTTTTATAAATCATTACAAGGAAAAATAGTTGTTATTGGTGGCTGTGGAACAGTAGGAAGTTTGATTGCTCGAATTTTAAAATCACATAATTATGATGTTACAGTCTCAGATCTTGATGAGAAATGTAAATTAAAAGAAGTTTTTAATGAAGAAGATATTAACTTATCTTTAGGAGAACTTGATATGGAGTTACTTGGGAAAGCAAGTTCCTTTTTCATAGCTCCAAGTTTAAAAAATAATGTAGAAATTGTTAATAGCTTAAAAATATCTGATGCTCCAATATATGGTGTTGAGGAAATATTAAAATTTTTTAAGACTCATAAGCCTGTTATTGGAGTCACAGGCACAAATGGGAAAACAAGTACAGTAAATTTTCTGAAAAACATTTTAAAAGAGTCAGGTCTTGAAGTTCCAGAACATAAAATGAATATTCAAGGCAACAACGAATTTATACCTGCTTTACAAGCACGATTAAATGGAGATTTAGCTGTTATTGAAGTTGGAACACTTGGAAATAAGGGAGAGATAAAAACACAAAGTGAAAATTCTCAAATTACAACAGGAATTATTACAAACATTTCAAAAGATCATATTCACAGAGATTTTAAGGAGTATATAAACTGTAAAAAAGAAATAATTGAAGTTACGAAGAATTTAATTTTTAATGGTGATGATCCAATTTTAAGTAGTTTCATTGATTTAGAAGATGACAGTGGAGTTGGAGATAATGGAAGACTACTTTTCTTTGGAGTTGACGAGCAATCTATAGATGATAACTTTAAAGACTTTTTTATAAACATGACATATAAAGAATATTCATGTTCATGTGGATTTAAGAAGCCAAAATTAGATGTCATTGCATCAGATATTAAAATAGTTAAAAATGATAATGATGAGAATATAATCACATATACATTAAATATTGGTGAAAATAAGGGAAAAATATTTCTTAAAAATAGTTCGATAGTCAATGTATACAATTCACTTGCCGCTGCAACTGGAGCTTTATTAGAAGGAATAGACTTTGAAACTATTGTTAAAGGAATAAATTCATTTGAAGGGGTTCCTGGAAGATTTGAAATACTTCACAAAAATCCTTTAATTATTTTAGATTATGCTCATAATCCTGCTGGTGTGAAATCAATCCTTCAAGGAGTTTTAGCTATTAAAGAAGATTTAAATTCTAAAACTGATAAATATGAAACAAATAATTACTCCAAATTAATAATTGTAAATACAATATCTTCTGAAAGTGGTGATGAAGGAGATAAAGAAATTGCTCAGCTATTATCTGAGGGAGATATTATTATTCCTGCATCTAATAAAGCTCAAGATTTTTCTATTTATGTTCAATCTAAAGTAATTCCTTTAAAAGATAAATCTGAATTTAAAAAAGTCAATACGACTGGTGCTACAGAAGAACAGGTTGAAGAAGGAATTAAAACAGCTTTAAATCAATCTAACACCAAAGATATAATTCTAATTATTGGGGAAGCAGGAGTGAAGTATTCTAAAAATGTTTTAAGTCACATATAATCAAAAGAAGCATAACGATGATCATATTTCATTGTATTTATAAAACCCTTACAAACTTAAGAGAGTTTAAAAAATACAGTCCTTGAAATAATTTTTTTAAGTAATGGAATTTTTAAATAAATATAATATTATTTTATTTTTAAAAATTTTTTGTTTAAATAAATAAGATATTTTTTAATATACTCAATTTCAAATTATTTAATAATAAAACAAATTATTTTTAATTGATATTTTTAAAAATAAAGAATAAATCATTCTAATTGAAAATAAATTTTTAATAATGGATCTATTACAACAATTAAATCATTTATGGATGGTGTTTTTCTATTTTGAAGATAGTTTATAACTTATTGTGATAAAACAAAGTAATTTTGATAACAAGTATGGTACAGAAAATATTAAAATATAAACTATAAAATATATAATATTATATTGTATCAACAATAAATAATGGTCAACAATAAATAAGGGAGATATTATAATGCAAGAAGAAGATATTATGAATAGATTATCTTTAGTTTTATCTGAATTTGATAACATAGCTAAAGAGAACAAGGTTCATGCTGATAAAACAAGATTTATAAGAAAAATGCTGGATCAAGGAAGGAAAGATTATTTTCTTTCTCGTCCAAGAAGATTTGGGAAAACATTGCTTGTTTCAACATTAAAAAAATTTTTTCAAGGAAAAAAAGACTTATTTAAAGATACTCACATTCAGATAATTGGGATGAATGAATAATGATATGAAAGAGATTAATAGATATTGTTATTGGGTTAGAATATCATATCCTCTGGATTTAGAATTAAAATCAAAAAATTAAAGATTATTTAGAAATGATCGCCTATTTACCAAACAGTTTAATTGACCTTACATTAAAAGACTAACTTACATTAAAAGAATTTATAATGTATGAATATATAATAATAATTGAAAAATAGAAAATAGTATTATATAATTAAATATTAATAAATAATGTTAATAAGTAATTTTTGTGAGTTTATTTTATCTTGATTATTTTAAATAAATTTTTGAATAACTATAAATCATGATTACAAACTAATAATTTAAAAAAATATGGAGTTTTTATAAATGAAAATAGAAAAAGAAGGAGAAAAAATCCTTAAACAGTTTTCAAAAGCATTAGAGCAAGTTGATGATCTTGAGGAAATGCATTATATCATAGATAATGTAAATTTAAATAGAAAAGATGTTGCTAATGTTCACGACCCTAAAAAGATCATGAAAAATGCTGTAACAAATAAAGAAGGAAATATAATTGTTAAAAAAGCAGAATGGGTAAATTAACATTCATACAATATCTAATAATAGTTACATCAAATAATAACTATATCAAATATGAGTTATGTTTAGTATTATTTATAATATTATTAGCTAAATAAAGTTATAATAATTGTGTTATAATAATATTTTAAGTATTTACATCTTGTTAAGAGGTAGAATATGAGGATAAATTTAATTTTAGAACTTTTAGATAATCCTGGTCAGTTAGTCAATGTTTTATCGCCGATAAGTGGGTTTGGAGCCAACTTAGTTACAGTTATCCATAGAAGAGATGATAAAAATGATGATGGAATGATACCAGTTCAGATAACTTTAGAAGGAGAACAAAAAAGTTTAATTCAATGTATTGATAAACTAAAAGAAATGAAAATAACCATCTTAGAAATAAATGGTGTTGTTTCAAAAGAGAAACTAAGAACCATTCTAATTGGACATGTTATTGACACTGATATTAGAAACACAGCAGACAGAATAAATAAACTTAAAGGAACATCTATTGTTAATTTGGAAATAAAATTATCTGATGAAGGTGAATCATCTGCAATGTTAGTTATCGAGTCTGATTTTGGAATGAAAGATGTTATTTTTAAAGAAATTCAGGAAATAGCTAATGAAAAATCTTTGTTGATGATTAATGAAGTATGAATAATTAATATTGAATTTAATAGTAAAATTTGAATGAGTGATTATTATAAATAAATAGGGTACTATGAAAATTTTAAGAGTAGTGATTAAATGAGAATTTGCTTAATAGGGTTTGGAGCAGTAGGGCAAGGAGTAGTTAAAGCCATATCTTTAAAAAAAGGATATATAAAAAATAAGTTTAACATAGAGTTAAAAGTTGTTGGTGTTTCAGATTCTTCTGGATCAGCTATTAATCAAGAGGGTTTAGATGAAAAGTTACTTTTAGATATAAAATCAAAAACAAATAAAATTTCTAATTATCCTGAGTATGGAGATAATTCTCTTCAGGGAATTGAGCTTTTAGAT
>JAISTD010000068.1 GCA_031272765.1 Candidatus Methanovirga australis
TGAAAATTCATTTTTTAAAATCTTACTAAATTAAGTTGTCTTGACAATAGTTATAATAATTTTAAAACTGTAACAAATTATGACTATTCAAAAATAGATGAATTATTATCAAAAAATACAGTTAAATCATTTGTAAATGGAACAAAACAAAAAATAGGGAATATATTATTAACAGGTTCAACAGGCTTTTTAGGAATACATTTGCTGCATGAATTTATAAAGAATCATGATGGGATTGCATATTGCTTGATTCGCCCTGATCAAAAAGTTGGAAGTACTAATCGTTTACAATCTTTATTAGAGTATCATTTCCATGATAATTATAAAGACTTATTCACAGACAGAATAGTCGTTATTGATGGAGATTTAACAAAAAAAGATTTTTTTTCTAAATGTTCTGATCTGTCAATTGATACTATTATTAATGCTGCTGCAAATGTAAAACACTTCTCTCAATCAGATGATATTGAGAAAGTTAATATTTGTGGTGTTGAAAACTTATTAGAGTTTAGTAGAAATAAAAATATTAATTTTATACAAATTTCAACTACATCTATTGGAGGGGATGCTTATAAAACTTCAAGGTTTAATAATACCCTATTAGATGAAAATACTTTTTTCTTTGGGCAAGATTTGTCTAATAAGTACTGTTATTCTAAGTTCATGGCAGAAAGACTTTGTTTTGAGGAAGCACTTAAAGGAGAGAATATTAAGATTATGCGTGTAGGGAATCTGATGGGAAGAGAGTCTGATGGTGGATTTCAAATAAACTTTGATACTAATGCATTTTTGAATTTAGTAAGATCATTTTGTTTGATAGGGCAAGTGCCTTATAATATAATGGTTAATAAGATTTTCATGGATTCAATAGATGCAACAGCCAAATCTATACTTTTACTTGCCACAACACCCAAAGAAAATATTCTGCTTCATCCATTTAATAATCATCAAGTTATGGTTTTGGATATATTTAAAGTCATATCTGAGTTTGGAATTAATGTTAAATCTGTTGAAAGCAATGATTTTAATGTGGGACTTAAGAAAGTACTTTCAAATCATAAAAATATACTTTATTTAAATTCTTTACTTCAATTAGATTCTGCAGATAATATGGGTTTTGATAATATAAATAACGATTTAACTATTTCAATTTTGTTAAGGCTTAACTATCAATTTTCAATCATTGATGATGATTATTTAAGAAAATGTATTGATCATTTATGTAAAATAGGTTTTTTTGATTTATAATATAAACTGACAAAAATGTCTCATGAATTTCAATCACATGGTTGATCTAAGAATATTTGATCATTAGACTATAAATTTTGTTAAAAAATGGTGTTAAAGGACCAAATTTATCTGTAACTCCAGTTAATATTAAAACATCTCTTTTTCTAAATCCTTTTAAGAACAATAAAACAAAGAAATATATTATAACACCAATTATAAATCCTAAAATCGTCTGACTCCATAATGGGAGAAATTTTAAAGAAGTCAATCCTAAAAGACCAACACCCATAACCAATGAAGCAAAAATCATTTTTAAATAAGGTATCATAGAACTTTTAGTTTCTTTAATCTTTAAAATGATAATTACTGCTGGAATTGCCATTATTATGCTTGTTATGGTGGTTCCAATTGCAGCACCAACAATTCCATAAATAGGAACTAAAATATATGTTAATGTAATTGTTAAAATAGCTCCAATAACTAATAAGTACATAGGTATTCTTGGATTTTTAATACCTTGAATAATACTTGATGATATTGAAAAAATTGAGTAAAATCCCATACCAACGATCAATATGCTCAATGCTAAAGAACCATCCATCAACTCAGGTTTTGTGAAATAAATTGTTCCTAAAATTGGTTTTGAAAGCAGGGCAATTCCCACACAGATAGGAATTATTACTATTAATGTGTATCTATAAGACTCAGAAATGTATTTATCTAAAAGATCATTGTTTTTAGTAACATTAGCAGATGCAGATGCAGGTAGTATTGTGGTTGCAATTGAGTTTGGAAGCATTAAAGGAATTCTTGAAATGGTGTTGGCTACTTGAAATCGTGCAATATATTGTGGTGCAAGTAAATGAGGCATGATTAAAGTGGTCACAAGTAGTAATAACATTTCACTTAAAGCTGCAATAGAAACAGGAATTGCAAAAGAAATTAATTTCTTCATTAACTTCAGTTCATCTTTAAATGAGAATTTAACTTCTTCATCTGGTTGTGGAATAATTTTTAATATATATTTTTTAAATAAATAAAAAGATATAATTGCTGAAGCAACATAACCAAAAACAGAACCTAATGTTGCACCAACAACAGATAAACCCGCAATAACTAAAATTACAGAAAATATGATCATAAATCCTTGCTCTGCACCTCTTGATGCAACAATATACTCAGTTTTATATAATCCTTGAAATGAACCTCTGAAAGCTCCTGCAATTATACTAAATGGGATTATAAGACTAATCATACATAAAGGAATGAAGAAATCCTGATTATTATAGTAGGAGGTTAAGTATGGAGCGATAAAAAAAACAAGGATTAATCCGAATAATGTTCCCAGTAAAGCCATTACTTTTAAAGAAGAATATATGATCTGTTTTGCAAGAGCATTTTCCCCTAAACTTATATATTCTGACAGATATTTCGCAATAGCTGGAGGAATACCACCAGCAGACAATATCTGAAAAATACCTAAAGTTGTAAGAAAAGTGGCAAGGATACCATAAGAGTAAGTTGGCAATAATGTAGCCATTAAAAAATGGTATATGTAACCTCCAATACGAAATATGAAGTTTCCAATTAAAATAAAAATATTTGCTTTAACAAACTTAGAACTCAAACTCTTTCTCCTAACTTACTTTTTTTATAATTTTTTATTTTTTTATATAACTTTACATTTTTTATACATTTCAAGACACAGAAACTAATAAAAATGTTCATAAAGCAATCTTTTATTTTTCAAAAGTAATAAAACTTATGGTGATAATATTTGCTTACTCTATTTTTATCAATAGATATATTATTAATTTTTTTAAAAGTAATATTTATATGCTACAAAAAATAATATAATTAATTATAAAATAATATAAAAAGAATAAATTAGTATTAATAACCTTATTGTTTTATATGTTAAAAAATGAGGAAATAATTATATTCTTAATTTTAAAGGTGCATAAAACTGATTTTAAAAAATAAAGGCAATAAATATGTAGAAAATAAAGATGCTGAAAATAAAGGCACTGAAAACAGATATATTAAACTAATGGATGATTGGATATTTAAATGTTGCCAAAACCACAGACAACACAATCATTCACATAGAAGCCCAAAACACTCATGATAGGGGCCTTGAAAACAGATTAAACTATTATGCTGATAGAAAATGTGTTGTTCACCTGAAAAAAGGTGATAGCTATCGTGATGCCCAAAAAGTAATCTCAATAGCTGTCCTTAATCATGAATTTTATAAATAGAAACCAAAAATATATAAACATGAGTATCAAATATTAAATACAAAAGATTGTTCAGTTTACGATGATAAACCAGTGGAGATTATCATTTTTGATAGGTTAAAAAAAGAACATTATGACTTAAATAATCCAATGGATCTTATTTTTATGCATTTATTTGATTTGCTAAGTCCAAAGGAACTTAAAAAAGCCATTAGAAAAAGAGAAATGATGGAAAAAAATGAGAAATTTATGAGAATTTTTTGTTTTGAGTATATTAATCGATGTTCAATTGTGTGAATGTTTTTTAGTAGTTTTTTTATGTAAGATATTATACAATTTTATGTAAGATATTAACAATAATATAATTAATATTATAGATTATTCAGTATACTCCATATTTTAAAAAGTTCAAGTGCTTAAAATGTTAGAAATATATAATACTATGAATAGAAAGAAGGAAAAATTTGTTAGCAGGAATAGTCGAATTAATCTTTTTGTATGTGGACCAACCGTATATGATGATGCACATATTGGGCATGGTCGTACTTATATATCATTTGACATGATAAAAAGATATTTAGAATTTATAGGATACTCTGTTTTTTATTTAGAAAATATAACAGATATTGATGATAAGATAATTATAAGGGCTAAAGAAAGAAAAACAGATTTTTTAACCTTAGCAAGGTTCTATGAAAACAGATTTAAAGAAGATATGAAAAGGTTAAATGTAGATTCTGTCAATCTTTATCCAAGAGCAACAAACCATTTAGAAGAAATTCATAATCAAATAGACATTTTAATTGAAAAAGGGTTTGCTTATGAAAGTGAAGATGGAATTTACTTTGAAGTGGAAAAGTTTCCAGGTTATGGGAAGCTCTCTCATCAGAAATTAGATAAGTTAGAAGCTCATAGAGAAATAGCTAAAACCACAAAAAAAAGCCCTAATGATTTTGCTCTTTGGAAAAAAACTGATGAAAAACCCTATTTTCCATCAAAATTTGGTAATGGGAGACCTGGCTGGCACATAGAAGATACAGCTATTACAGAACAATACTTTGGTCCCCAATATGATATTCACGGAGGAGGATTAGATCTTATTTTCCCTCATCATGAAGCAGAAATTGCTCAAATGGAAGCTATTTCCTCTTTAGAACCTATGGTTAAATATTGGTTACATACAGGCTTTCTCAATGTTGATGGTGAGAAAATGTCTAAATCCTTAGGTAACTTCATCACAATAAGAGAACTTTTGCAAGATTGGGATCCAATGGCATTCCGTCTATTTATTCTTTCAACACACTATAAAAATCCAATTGATTTTTCTCAAAAAGCTTTAAATCAAGCAGTGAAGAATTTAGAAAGATTAAAAAATACTTTAAATAATTTGCTTGATTTTAAAGATAGAATTGTTAACTATTCTCACAAAAATAATTTAACTGATTTTTTTTCATTTGAAGATGATTTAGATATTTCAATTCCATTTAATTCAAAAAATTCTAATTTAAATAACTCTAATCATTTAAATTCCAATAAAAAACTTCTTAATAGTGATATTTTATTAAAAATAGATGATTTAGAAAAAGAATTTTTTAAACATATGGATGATGATTTTAACACTCCTCGAAGTTTAGCAGCTATTTTAAATTTTACTAAAAATATAAATAGCTTTATAAATGATAATATTTCATTGATTGACAATAATAAGATTAATCAAGAAGATTTAGATATTTCTTACAACTTTACATTTAGGGTTTTAAGATTCTTTGTTAATTTTGAGAAAATCTTTAATTTAAATTTATTTGAAAAAGAAGATAAAAATCTGGATTCTAATAAGTTTTTAGATATTCTTTTAGAAACCCGAGATAAACTAAGGAAAGAAAAGAATTATCATTTATCTGATTACATTAGAGATAAGATAAATGGATTAGGTGTGAAAATAGAGGATAATTAAAGTCAATTTATATATATTATTCATCTATATTTATCCATTTAAACACCTCTTCATAAACTTTAATAAAAGATTTATCAATGTCCATAAATTCAATTTTAAAAATACATGTAAATCAAAGTATTAACTAAACAGAAGGACTTAAGTCTACATTCAATAATAAACTCTGTGGATTGTTTTTTGCTGACATAATATTAATATAATAGCAACTCACTACATATTTTTTTTATTCAGCGATTTTTTTAACTTCATTTAAATTCTTAATTTTCATTTTAAATTATTTAAATTATTATTTTTTTATAAATAATCATTATTAAAATTAATTTAATAAAATAAACTTATTAACAATGATTAATTTATATTTAATATTAAATTATTAATTTTTTTATTAGATTAAATTCCCAAAATTTTTATTTAAAAATTGCTGGATATACTGGATATAAAAAAATAATATACAATTTACTTATACGACTTAACTTGTTATACAACCATTAATAAGATAAACAATATATATTATAAAAATAAAACCTTACCATTATAAATATTATTGTTTTACATTTATACTTGGTGAAGTAATGGGGAAAGTTGGAAATATCATTAAAGTTTTTTTAGTATTGGGGTTAATGTTAGTATTTTTTGAAGCTGGATTAATTGGGTCTTATACTATTGTAACATCCGAGGTTCCAGATATTCAAAACTTGGTTGATATGCAAGCTCGATCCTTATTGGACATTTTTAATAAGAATAATCTTGAGAAAATCGTTAATAAAGATCCAAATATATATCAAATTTCCAATAGAGCCGATGTTGGAAATGCTTTAAAGGGTCTTGCTAATGTTGATGGAGTTAATGTTAATGATATGAATGCTACATCAAATCAAACCTTGGGTAGTAAGCCTATTAATGTTGAAATTGTCACTTTTGGGTATTCTGGATTTGATAGTTCTGGTTATGAGATCATCATAAAAAGTTCTCCTGATTTAAAGGTTGTTGCATCTGCAGTTGCAAATTATTATAGTAAAAATAAAGTGAAAATTGATATTTCAACTATTAAAATCATTTCGGTTATGAAGATTAATTAAGCAACCATTGAAACTTTAAACAATTAAGAAATACTATGTTTTAAGAATATTGTTTTTAGGAATAGTGTGTTTTAGGAATATTATGTTACATTTTGTTAGAGTTGACTCTGATAGAGAAAATATGACTATCGGAGCTTTAAATGCAATTAAAAAGTCAAATATTATCATTGGCTGTGAAAAAAATTTAATAATGATTGAAGATATTATAAAAGGAAAGATGATACCTGAAGAAACTGTAAATGATAAAATATCTTTAATTGAACTTGGAATATCTATGGCTATTGATAATGAAGTTGCTTTAATAGATTATGAAGATCCTGAAACCTTTGGATTAGCTAACCTTTTTTTCCAAAATTTAGATAAATATGATGAGATAGATTTTAAAATTTATCCATCAACAACATCTATTAATTATGGTGCATCTTTACTTGGTGCTCCTTTAACTGACTTTATGGCTATTGATTTAAGGGAAGATTTAATCACTGCCTCTGAAATCAAGAAGAAAATTGGATGTGGTCTTAAATCAAATTTTGTAATAGCTATTTATAAAGGAAAGAATTACTTCAGTTTAATAAAAGAAATTTTGTTGAATTTTAAAAAAGAGGGTTTGTGGCTTGGATTAGTTAGTAATGGTAAGTATACTATTGTTAAAATAGAGAATATAAATGAAGATAACTTCAATTCAAATACGATTTTAATAATTGGAAATAGAATGACTTATGTTAAGGATGATAGATTGATTACTCCTAAGAGCATGATTATAACTCCTTTTTTACATCCTTTAACCAAAGAGTTTTACACTAACTTTATAAGTAATGAAAGTCCTGAAGGTTCTAATAAAACTTGTGAATATTATTCTTGTCATAGTATGTTAAATCAGCAATGTGATTTTTGTTATTGTCCATTTTATCCCTGTGGTGATGGTTCTACTGGTGGAAAATGGATTAAAAATAAGAATGTTTGGGATTGTATGGCTTGTACTTGGATTCATGAGAAATATGTTGTGGATTTTATTAAACCTAAAATAAAAGAAATTGTTAAGGATATTGATGATCTTAAAACAAAAAAGAAAGATTTGTTAAAAATAAGAAGAGAATGTATTTTAAATTCTGACAATGATTAAGTATTTGATGATTTTAACTATACTCATTTATTAATTTATCATATAAATTTCATTAATATAAATTAGTATATATAAATAAACATTGTTATAAAATTTCATGTTTATATATTATTAAATCTAATGATAAAATATTAAACAATTATTTAACAACAATTATATTCGTTGGATAATGATTAAGTTGAATAATAATATATTAAAACAATGGTGAAGAAATTGACAAGTATTAAAGATTCTTTAATTGATATGAAGAATTTATCTGAGCTTATGGTTGATTTAGCTTATTCTGCAGTTTTATTTAACAATAAAGAAGTGGCAGAAGAAGTTTTGAAACTTGAAAATAAGGTAAATAGCTTTAATTATGAAATAAAAATGCAGTCCCTTATTGCTGCTCGTTCACAGGAAGATGCTGAAAAATTAACGGTTCTTCTTGAAATAGCTGAAGCTGCTGAAAATATTGCTAATTCTGCAAAAGATATAGCTGATTTAGTTTTAAAAGGATTAAAACCACATCCAGTTTTTAAAATGGTGATGGAGGAATCTGAAGAGATTGTAAGTAGAACATCAATTGCAAAAGGTTCTGAAC
Organism: Candidatus Methanovirga australis; assembly: GCA_031272765.1. Lineage (GTDB taxonomy): Archaea > Methanobacteriota > Methanobacteria > Methanobacteriales > Methanobacteriaceae > Methanovirga > Methanovirga australis. The sequence goes on from JAISTD010000068.1 coordinate 8,210, forward strand.
TTTCTCAAAAATCATTGGGAGAACTGTTTTTGAATACAAGAACTGGAATGAAAATAATAGCTATTAGACGAGAAGATTCCTGGATTTATGGTCCTAATAGAGATACTGTACTATTTGAGGGAGATATTTTAATATTTAAAGGTACAGAAACTGGTTCAGGAATATTGAAAAAGATAGCAAGCAGTGAAATGTCATTTGAAGATATTTAACTTTATACTTTTATTAATTGATTTTTTTCAATTTAATATTTATTAAGGCTTGATTAAAATGATGGTAGGTGAAATCAATGAAGAAAATTCTCTTGAAATTCCTTCGTCAATTGATATCAAGTCTAACAATAATAATCATAGATTTAACTCTTTATATTAGTAAAAAAGGTCTAAGTTTATTCAACACATCTAAAAGAAGATCTTCTTTTTTGAGAGACAATAAAAGTGTATTGACTCAGGGTTTGACAGGTCTTTTAATTTGTGCATTTGGAGATTTATTCGCAGGACTCATATTAGGAAATATGACACATTACTTAGAAAGTTTACCTGGATTAATTGTTCTCATACCTGGCTCAATAGGTATGAGAGGAAATATATATGGTGCATTAGCATCCAGAATTGGAACAAATCTTCATATTGGTATTTTATCTCCAGAACTTAAAAAATCAGATATTTTAAGTCAAAATATTCAATCATCCATTATTCTAACTTTAATTCTATCAATATTCTTGGGAATTTTAGCTAAAATAACATGTACACTCTTTAATTTAAACAGTGTCTCTTTAATTGATTTCATATTAATATCTTCTTTCGGTGGATTAATTTCAAGCTTAATAATGTTGCCCGCAACAATTATGATTCCTATTAAAAGTTTTCAAAATGGATGGGATCCAGATAATATAACAATTCCAATAATCACTGCTTTAGGAGATTTATTTACATTACCATCAATGATTTTTGCAATTTATCTAATTTTATTCATAAATAATCCATTTATTAAAATGATAATAAGTATTTTAATTGTTATATTCACATTACTTTCATTTTATTTTGCTTATAATTCTGGTTCCACTATAAAAAAGATTTTAAAACAAAATACTCCTGTCCTGTTTTTATCTTCACTTATGGGAATTTCGGCAGGTCAAATTTTAAATGTGTTTATGAGTACTTTACTAACGAATCAAAGCCTTTTATATTTAATACCTATATTTTCAGGTGAAAGCGGTGGATTATTAAGTATTTTAAGTGGTAGATTAACATCAGCTATTCATTCAGGAATAATAGAACCAACTTATAGATTAAGTGAGGAATTAAGAAAAAACTTTGAAATAATTTTAGTATTGTCCATTATAATCTACCCATCAATAGGTGTTTTAGTTGGAAGCTTTCTTTATTTCTTAGGAGATTTACATTTAAGCATTATAACAATTGTTTTAATTAGTACCATTTCAGGACTGATTTTAATCCCGATTTTAATGTTCGCGGTATTTAATATTTCGATTTTTTCCTATGTTAATGGGTTTGATCCAGATAATGTTGCAATTCCAGTTGAAACAAGCTTAACTGATTTTTTATCGAACATGGTTTTAATAAGTGTTTCATTAATTCTATTTGGTTCTTTATTATAGTTTCTGCGAAAGTATTAATTCTTATTTTTTAGAAATATCATTTATAATTATTATAATATAAAAATAAAGATTAATTAATAAATTTATTAAGTTTTTCCTAATTTTTTCATAGCTATCGTTAAATAGGAGTATAATTTTTTTTTTAGGAGTTTTGGTAGTTGGTATTATATGTTAAGTGTTGTACATTAATTTTTTTTTAGAAAAGTGAGGATGTCTAACAACTCAAGTTTTTTAGAAATTACTTGCTTCATTTTCAATTTAAAGAAGTATACGGTCTTGTTTTTCACCTAAAAATAATTGTTAGACAGACTCAAGTATATAATGTAGTATAAACATATAAAATAATAGTGGTAAAAAGATATTTATTTTGCCACTGCATATAAATATTTGAGGTGAAAAAATTATAATAATTAATAAAAAAATATTCAGCATAGCACTATTAGCAATATGCCTCATAGGATTCACAATGACAAGCACAGTTTCTGCTTATAGTCATGATGATATTAGATCTGGTACTTTAGGTTATTTATCTAATAGTGGTTGGAATCAATGTATACATATTACTAATACTCCAAATGATCCTGTTAAATCTTATTTATTAGATTATAAAACCAGAAATGATGCAAGAGAGTATTTTTGTATAACAAAGGATAATCGTGAATGGAAAGCAAAATATAATTCTAATCATCAAACTAAATTCTATATAGGTCTTAATCTTGGTAGTAAAACTTGCTATTCAGATACTATAACTGATATTGATTGGAATAAAGGTGCTTTCGTGGCTGCAGATAGTTATGCTAGGGGGCAATGGGCTGATTTATATTATTACAGTAGTAATGATGGTTCTAAGAAGTCAATACAACTAAATTATTATGACCCATAATTTTGAATATACTGATTAGATATATTTTAATCTAATCAACCTTTTTTTTTTACTGTTTTTGTAATTATGAAAATTTTCGATTTGCAATAGTTAGAGAATTGTGTTTGAATATCGAAATCTTTATATACTAATTATGCCTCATTTAGTAAATATGAGGTTGTAACTTTTTGTGGAGTTTTTTCAATTTTTCATGGTTTCTTTATATAAAACATGGATTTTCATGAAAAGAAACTCGATTATAAACCAATTGATAAATTAATTACTAATATTATGTATGAGTTTGGATGCGATTTAATGGATCATTATATATGGGAAATTTCAAGATTAAGTCGTGATAAGGATGTATTACAGAAGTTTTATGATGGAATTGAGTCTTCTGGTGTAATTGATCCTTTCTTCACGATGGAGCAAAGATTAGATTCATTAAATGATTTTATAAATATTATGTTGAAGATGACTTGGGAGGGTTCATTTTATGGTTAAAAAAGAGGTTTGTACATGTCCTTATTGTGGTGTGGAAGATATTAGAGAATTTGGAGCTGGCTATCTTAATAAAGATGGATTGTATGTAAATGATTTTAAATGTCGTCAATGTGAACGATTCATATTAGCCAGTAAAGTTATAGAGAAGGTTTAAGATATTTTAACATGGAAACAAAAAGAATTCTATGACTATAAATATTTTCTATATTTTAGTCATAGATAAATTTTTATAACCACAAACTATATATATATATAAATTCTAACCAAATACGAGAATTAGAAGCTAATGGTACCATTGATAACAGTACTAAGTTATTATTCGATAATATAAAAGCTAAAGCATGTTGTGATGATTGGGAAGCAAGTATATTCCTGGATATGTTCACTGAATATGAACATGTAGATTTATACATGGAATATTTGAATGGATCATATAAACCTGGTTCTGGGTCTCATTATGCTGATGCTGTTATTTTCAATAATAATATGAAATTAGATCAATTTAAGAATGCTAAGACTGTTGATGAGAAAATCAAATTACTGAATCATGGTGCTACTATTGAAAATGTTTTGAATATGGTTAATAAAACTAATGATCCTGATGATATAACTGTTTTACCATATGTTATGGATTCAAGTGTTTTTACTGATTTTAGTAATAGTATTAAAAAATATGAAAGTGTAGGAACTGTTTTAAGTGATGGTGAGAGTAAGGTTCAAGGTACTATATATAAAGGTTTGAATGAGTTAGCAAGTAAAGTTTCAAGTAGGTATATGGATTATCATTATAAAGTTAATGATTCTGAAAAACTAAAATTTAGTCAAATCACAAGTATGGATAATAATAAAAAAGATATGAAGGATAAGTTAAATAATACTTTAGATGATCTGAAACTTACAGCAACTGTATTATCTATGACTGGTACAATACTAACAAGTGTTGGTGCAGTCGTTATCTTTATTGGTGCTGCTACTTCACCTATAGGTATACCTGTTATTATTGCTGGATGTGTTCTCTTAGCTATAGGAATTGTTCTTTTAAGTATAATGGGTGTATTGAGTAATATCCAAAGTACTGTAGAAGATATAATAAATCGTATAGATGAATTAGTTATATAGAGGATTAATTATCCTCTAATATTTTTTGAACAATCATAATAAGTGGTTGTTCACAGAATATTAAGAGAGGTAATAATATGTTAAGGAATAAAAGAATTTTTGGTAGAAGTATAAGATTTAGTTTAAGGTTAGATGAAGACTGTTTAAGTTTAGACGGAGCTAAAGGTGATTAGAGTATGTCTTTAGCTCTGAAACTAAAAGGTATAATACTTATTATATTAATAATGAGTTTATGTACAAGTTCCAGTTTTGGAGCTACTAATGATTCCAGTAAATGGAAAGAATGGGATGGAGGATACTGCCCAGCATGGGATACTAATGATAGCACATGGGGAGTAGACAATTACCGCAAATTCAATAATAGATTAACTGATTGGGTAACCCGATACTTAGAATTTATTAAGAGTGAAGGAGCGAAAGCCAAAACCAATTATAACAATACAAGTGGTTTTAAATCTAATAGTAGTGTTGATAACAATGGTGAATGGGGTTTTCAATACATGCCAGATGATGAATTATTAAATATTAATAATTTCATGGTGCAATTCAAAGCCGACTTACAACAACCAAAAGCTAATATTGGTCAAATTAACATACTCACAACAATATTAGGTATTGTTACTGGTACTATCAGTATTGTTACTGGGATAATAGCTGTAGTATTAGCTGTTGTTGTGGAACCAACTGGTGTAACTAAAATATTAGCAAAAGTAGCTGGTGTTATAACCGTAATCAGTGCAAGTATCAGTGTTACAAATGCTGGTATAGCTATCAGTGGTGCTGTATACAATAAAGATTTAAATAGTCTTTATGGTAAAGTTGATAGTCCATATAATTTATTAGATGGTGAAATAAAGTATCGTAACATGAAAAATATACATTACAACCCGAATCTTTTAAAAAAAGATTCATCAAAAACTAATGCAAGTAATATTACAAATGTTACTAATGTTACTAATAATACAAATATAAGTAATGATACAATTATAAACGATACAAATACCACAAATATTACAAATACTACAAATGTTTCCAAGAATTCAAGTATCAACAATACTAATGTGTTACTTCAAAGGAAACAAGTAAAAGATTGTCAAGTTAAACAATTAGAACCAGTAGCAATTGGAGATATAGGAAATATACATTTAAAGGATGTTCCACCAGCATATAAACCATGGATGAAATGGGATCCCCCAAGATGGAACCCACCAAGAACAAAATGGTATAAACCATGGACTTATGTACAATACGCTTGTTACTGTATAGCTTACACTATATGTTATGCAGCATATAGTATAGCTTTTGGTATTAGCCAAGCCGCCTACGCTATATATTATGTTGGATTACTAATTGGTAATAGTGCTTATGATTTAGGTGTGGGTATAGGTGCATTAAAATATGCGGTTAAAGTTGGAGCATTCGATGGTGAAATACCAATAATATAAAAAAAAAAAAATTTAAAATAATGTATAAATAATGTGGAAGTATAAATATTAAACTTTCACACTTTCTTTTCTTTAGACTACTGTTATGACATGAGTATTTTTCTGCATAAATTCTTCATGTATAATGTTTTGATAATTTTTCATCAGCATCTCCTTTAGTGAAATTCCAGCTTATTTTACAATTATTTTCATTTC
>JAISTD010000152.1 GCA_031272765.1 Candidatus Methanovirga australis
ACATGATATTAATTAATATCCTTTCTCCTATTTAAATATTATGCCAATATAACATTTTTTAGATTTATTTTTACATCGGCATCACCATGCCACCCACTGAATTTTTTACAATGTCAAAACTTTTAAGAAACTTATTTCAAAGAGGAGAATATCCAAAACCTAAAAAAGGAAATCCTCCTAAATACTTATTTGAAGATACTCCATCTCACTACAAAACATCTTCTTTGTTAAAAAGTTTTGATAATCAGATTAACAAAAATCCAAATAAATTAAATTCATTAGTAAAAGAATTTCTTGAGGAGTTTCATAAAAATTTAAAAGATTATAAAATAAATTTTCCAACAAAAAAAGATTCATCTTTATGGGTAAAGAAATTTGTGATAATATTAATTCTTACACTCATTTAAGGGATGATTTCATATTTTTCTTTGATAAAGTTGTTAAAATTGATTTAAAAAATGATGATTTTGATATTATAATAAAATTTTTAGAAAAGATTTATAGTCTTAAATTTGCTAACGAACATGATATCACTTCATGGAACGATTATACTTTCGCAAATTTTAAGTTTTTTATACATGAATTATTTTTATATCTTATTGCTATAGGATTAAAAAATGAAAATTATGTATTTATTGAAGAGATTTTATATTCTGCCTATTTTTTAAATGATCCTTATTCTTCTAAAAATGAACCTAAGCATTATAATAGTTTTTTTGGTTATATTGACAATAAAATTAAAAGTTATTACAATGAAGCAAATTCCAACAATTTTTTAAGTCCTATGGCTGATTTAATGATAAAAAGAAGTCCTGAATGGTTTGATAAAGATGATTTGATTAATGCTGACTTACTTTGCCATTATGTTTCTGTACTTCCAGAAAATAAATATAAATGGTTTCCTATTACTTATATATATATCAAAAAATAAGAGATTTGATTTGTTCCAGAGACTTGTTTCTAATAGGCATTTTGAAAAAATCAAAATTTTATTCAATGTTAATACAATTGAAGATTTGAAGAAAAAACTAAAAGAAATTGCAGAAAAGGATAATAATCCTCTTGGAATAGGGTATCAAAATTCATCTTCTCATGTTGAGCCTATCTATAATATTATTGATGTTGAAAGTATAGGAACAACAAGATAAATAATATGTGGAGTTATTAAATGAATAATAATTTACAAACTCAAAATTTAATGAAATATATAGACATAGTAAATTCTGGAGTAACAGAATTTAAAGGAGAAAAAAAATATATTGCTACTGGTTCATTAGAAACTGACAATATAATTGATAATGTAAATGTTGCTTATAACTCAAGACCAAGTAGAGCAAATATGGAATTTAAGGTAAATGATGTTATATTTGCAAAAATGAAAGATACTGAGAAAGTATTTTTAATAGATAAGGATACAAGTGAAAATTTATACTCAACTGGTTTTGCAGGTTTAAGAATTAAAAATAGTGCTAATTTAATCCCTAAATTTTTATATTTTTATATCAGAAGTTCCAATTTCCAAAAAGAAAAAGATAGAAAAAGTGGGGGAGCTACTCAAAAAGCTATTAACAATACTAAAATAAAAGAATTCACTTTACCAGTTCCTCATTTAGAAACACAAAAGCAAATAGTAGCTATCTTAGAAAAAGCTGAAAAACTTAAAACTCATAGGCAAATAGCTGATGATTTAACAAATAGCTATTTAAAAAGCATATTTTTTGAGATGTTTGGAGATCCAGTTAAAAATAGTAAAAATTGGGATTTGAAACTTCTAAGTAAAATAGCTAATGTAAACATGGGACAATCTCCACCAGGCTATTCTTACAATGAAATTTGCGAAGGTGTACCATTTTTTCAGGGAAAAGCTGAATTTCAAGAAAAATATCCTATTGTAAAAAAATACACAACAAAACCAAAAAGATTTGCAGAAATTGGAGACATTTTAATGTCTGTTCGTGCCCCAGTTGGTTCTGTGAATGTTTCTAATATTGATTGTTCTATTGGTAGAGGATTATGTGCTATAAAATGTGTAAATATTAATTTAGAATATTTATATTATCATTTTAAACTTATTGAAGGAAGCCTTGAAAATATGGGGACAGGAAGTACATTTAAATCCATAAATAAGGCTCAACTTGAGAATCTAAAAATACCTTACCCACCAATTGAACTTCAAGATAAATTTGCCAAAATAGTAGAAAGACTGGAAAAAGTAAAAGACTATCAAAGACAATCTAAAATAGAAATAAATAATTTATTTAATAACTTAATGCAAAAATCGTTTAGAGGAGAACTTTTTTTATAAATTTAGATTAAAGATAACAGTTATTAAATTTTTTATACATATAAATATGTGAATAATTTATCTAATAATATATTAATTATTAAATAATTATTTAACCTGACTAACAATGAATGTGATAAAATGGAAAGTATAGAGAAAAAAATTAATGAAACTAGAAATAGTTTAAAGACTGAAAGATTAGACATGACTTTTGGTGAAGTTATACGAATGTATGAAGAAAAAGAGATCATAATAGATCCAGAATACCAAAGATTATTTCGATGGGATTCAACAAAACAAACAAAGTTTATAGAATCACTTTTATTAGGTATTCCAATACCTCCAATATTTGTTGTGGAGCAAAAAGGTACATGGGAACTTGTTGATGGATTACAACGGATTTCAACAGTTCTTTCTTTTTGTGGATTCTTAGAATATAATAATGAAAAAAACATTGATTCTAATAGTTCTCAAAAAAATAATTGGAAGCTTGAAAAAGGTGATTTAATTGAAGATATTGAAAACTTAACCTATAATGAAATGTCAAAAGAACTTCAATTTATCATTAAAAGATATGTTTGCAGAGTTGAGGTTATAAAGTCTAATAGTGAGTATGATATGCGTTATGAATTATTTAATAGATTAAATACTGGAGGTGCTATTTTAACTAATCAAGAAATTCGTAATTGTATTTTCAGAGCAGTATCTCCTGATTTCAATGATTTTATTAATGAAGAAGGAAGAAAAAGAGGATTTATAGATTTAATCGATCTTCCAGCCAGGAAAAAAGATGAAATGTTTTTGGAGGAATTAGTTCTTAGGTTTTGTTCATTGTATAATAATGCGGACAATATTCAACATAGTATAACTCAACATATGACCGAATTCATGAAAAATACTGTGGTGATGATGAAAAGATAGCAGAATTGAAAGAAGTGTGGGAGAAAAACAATTAACTTACTTGAAACACAGGATAGAGAAATTTTTAGAGCAAGACGAGGAGTGTTTTCGACAGTATTATATGATGGTATTACTGTAGGTCTTGCACAAAACATTTATAATTATATTGACAATCCTGAAAAATTAACTGAAAAAATTGAGGAACTCAAGAATAATCAAGAATTTAAAAAAGGCATCGGTAAATTACATTCTAAAGATAATTTGAAAAGAAGGCTAAAATTATCTGATAAAATTTTTAAAGATTGATATGAAAGAATTGATGACTAATATTGAAGAAGATATTGAATGGAGGACATCCCAAATTGCAATTATTAAGCTTCTTCCACTTAAATCTAATTTAAACGAAAAAGATATAGGCTTTTTAATAAAAAATTCAACTCCTATTATCTACTCATTATGGGAAGGCTTTTTGAAAGAAATTCATAGTTGTTTGCATAAATATATCGATAGGAAAATTAAAAAGGATCCTGCATACTTTAAAGAAGATATTCATATTTCTGCTTATATACTAAATAAAACTTGCAATTTTGAAAAAGAACGAAATAATATTGATGATATCCTTGAACATGTTGAAAAAATTTTTGAATTAATTGATAAACCTTATCTAATTAAGCCTTCAAAATATAAAGGATCTTCTTTTAATTATAATAATACTGAGAAATTACTATCAATATTTTCCATACACTGTGTTGATAAGAAATATCGGGATGACTTAGATGAATTCTTGAAAATGCGTAATAGAATAGCTCATGGAGATGGAGTAAGATTTATTGAAGTAAATATGGAAGATATATCAAAATTTTCTGAAATGATTATTAATTTGATGTATGATATTTTTTTAAATATAGAAAAAAGATTTGGTAAGTTTGAATAAAAAATCTGGGAGTGCAAAAAATCCAATTTTTTAATTTAATGATTACTTTTCAACTGTTCTCTTGGTAATGGTAGAAAGATACTATAAATATAATATTAGACAATAAATGGGTTCTGTCAAAAATCATTGTGATAACAATTGTTATGTAAAGAAAAATATCTTAATGGAAAATGGGTAATAAACCCCAAAATCGATAAAAACATAGTATTCAACAAATCTGAATATTCTTACATTATAAGTCTATCACCATAATTTTTGACAGAACCTTTTTTTTTAGAAGTTTGATCTGTGAGATAGGTAACAAATATAATTTTTCAAAAAAAAAATATATTCTTGCTTCTTAATATATGTTTTACAATATTGATATTGTGAAGAGGTGATATTATAAAAAAAAGCATACCAGACTTTGATGAAAATGGAAATGTTCCTCCTGGATGCCATGTCTGTCATGTAACCGAATTTGAAGATAAATTTGTGACTTCTTTTCCTGAATCAAATAGTCGGAAAGGTAGGTTTTTAGGTTTTATAGATTATTCAAAACATATTTGTAAAAGAATTAGCAAAAAAAATAAATTCATAATGAATGGAAGTTATACAACTACAAAAAATAATCCAAACGATATAGATTTTTTAATTGTTTTTAATGTTTCACGAATGAATAAAGACGAGTGTGAGTTTGTAGAAAGAGAATGGGAAATGCAATCAGAACTAAATGATCAACGTCATATGATGATTGAACTATCAAAAAAGGGATTGGTTGATATAAATGATGTTTATTGTTGTGATTGGTATCCTTTATATCAAAGAGATCCTGATGATAAGAAATATGATGATTATTTAAAAGATAAAAAGTATTGGTTAGATTTTTGGAGTAAATCTAGAAAAGATAAAAATGGAATTCAGAATCCTAAAGGGTTAATTGTTTTTGAGTTGGAATTAGATTTGTTGGAGGAATTATATGAATAATCTTAAAAAAGATATTGAAATTGAACTTGAAAAAGTCAATGAAAGAATTTCATCTAAAAAGAAGCTCTTATCAACTTACCCTGATGATAAAGGGTTAATTTTAAGTCTTGAATCTTTTAAAAAGAGAAAAAATGAATTATTATTTCAATTGGAACAATGCCATGAAAAAACAATCCATCAAAGACTTAATGATGTTCAAAAATTTATTTTAGAAAACGAGCAATTACAAAAAAAGTTTCCTGAACAAAAAAATACTTTGAAAGTTACATTAAATGGATTAAGAAAACTTCAGGAAGAAATGTTTGGTGAGTTGAATGAGTATTATCTTAAACCAATGACTTTAAGAAATATTGAAACTATTAAATTAGAATTAAGTGATGTAAATCATATTTTATCTAATATAAATGAACTTTTAATTGAAGATCCCAATAGTACAACTCTTAAATTAGATTTAAAAACATTTCAATATCGTGCAAATCAAATCAAAGAAGAATTAATTATAGCTTTTTCTGATGAGAAAAGAGTTCATGATTATATCAATCATACTGAATCAGGAAAAAAAAGTTCTAATAAACAAAAATTAGAAAATATCCAAAGACTTATATTAGAAAATAAAGAGTTACAAGAATATTTTCCCAAGAATGAAACTTTATCAATCTCTTTAAAATCATTCAAGAGGATAGAAAACACAATATTTGATGAATTAAAAAGAGAAAAATCGTCTGAAAATATTGAAATCTATGAAACTATTTTAGAAAATGATGAGTTTAATGGTACTATTCCTAGTGAAATCTTAGGTAATTTTCTAATAGATAATCAGAATACTATAAATGCTTTTGCTAAAAACATTTCAAATGGTGATGAGCCAATTAATACTCAATTAGATTTTTATGCATCTGCATCGGGTTCTTTCAAAATACTATTCACTAATAAACAAAGAGTTTTAATGGATATTAACAAAGCAGACACTATCATAAATAGATCTTTAAAAAAAATGAGTGAACTGAATTCTTGTAAAAATAAAGATGTTAAATACATAATAGATAAATTTGGTAGAGATCCTGTTAGACAATATAAAAAACTTGTTGCTACATTATCAACTAAAAATCTTAATGTTGAATTTAAGAAAATATATAAAAATAATGAAAAAAGCATTTTTAGATTGGAAAATAAAGATTCTAAAAAAATTTATGCTTTGTTGGATAAAGAACCAGGGTCTGATACAGATTTACTTGATTTGTCAGGTATTGTAAAAGCTATTGATTTAACTGAAAATCATCACTTTAAGATAAAAACTGAAATTAATAGTAAAAATAAAAATTTTAGTGTGAGCTTCAAAAAAGAATTTGATGATTTACTTAAAGATAAATTAGATAGATTTATAAGAGTTAAAGTTGAAAAAATCACCAATTTTCAAAAAGTAGATAGAAACACTCAGAATAAATATAATTTAGTGGAAATTTTAGACTAAAAAATTTGACTGCATACTTCTCAATACTCAAGTTAGGTGAAATATTGGATGAATTAGAAGATTATTTGGGAAAAGAAGGTATTTTTTGGCAATTAAATAATGAAAACAAGAAAATAAAAGGTCATTTAGAAAAAAATTGGATAGGCTTTTCTCTGGTTATATTTGGTGATAATGAAGTTGAATACAATACTAAAATCATTTTTGGAGAAATTATTAATCCCAATACTTCAAAAAAATTATTTGTGGCTTTAAATCCATTTTATAAAAATAATCCTCACTACAGAGTTGAAATTTTCTCTATTTTCACATCTTTCGTTACAAATAAAAATTTTGATTTTACCAAACTTATTTTCAAAGAGATTAGAATAAAAAATGAGTTTTTAACTAAATATTTTAAAGAAGTTATGTGGGCTAAAGTTTTAAGGATGAAAAAACATGATAATATAATGGAAACAGATCAAAAAGAAGAAATTATCTCTTTTAATGTTAATCATGAGTTTAGAATTAGTTTTCTAAGAAATTGTGATGTGGTTGTTAAATATAAGAATGAAGTGAGTTTTGATAAAATTATTGAAACTATTGAACAAATAGAAGTATTTTTCACCTTCGTTTTCAGTAGTAGTTTTGCAATAACTGAGTTTAGTGTAAAAACTAATGATAATATTCTCTATAAAACCTATGTTTTTAATATCAAAGAAAAAAATAGAACAATACCACAACAATTTTTGCTGTTTAAAGATCATCATTTAGAAGTTGTATTAAATAATTATTTTGAATCATATACAAAAAACAGATGGCTTTATTACATATATGAAATGATTAAGAATAGTATAAATGTGGAAAATAAAATATTTTTATATGGTACATTCATTGAAAACTATTATGAAATACAATTAGAAAATGAAAAAGAGCTACCTTTTGAAAAAAAGATAGGGAGAATTTTATGTAAACCTATTTTAGAGAAATATCAAAGTCAAAATAAGAAAAAAGAAGATAAAATAATAAAAAAATTATGTAACTCATCTAAAGATCATTTTAAATGTGAAGATTATAAGATAACTAATATCTATTGTGTGTTATTCATCGATAAATATTATAATATTTGGATTCAAGAAAGAAGAAAACAATCTTTAGAAAGTAAGATAAATGAATTAATCTTTAGAAGTAGTGATAATGAAAATAACAACTTTAATAAATTAGAAAAATATTTTTTTGATTTCCCATTCAAAAATTTTAATCCTGAATGCTTTTCTAAACGGTTTTCATTAACTCGAAACTCTTTTATACATCCTAAAAAGAAAAATGGAATGTTTTCATATGAGGAAATTTATGGTTTAAAAGTAATAGGATATTTAGATAGAATAGCAAGAATGTTTTTTTTAAAAACTATTGATTCAGAAAAATTTTTAAGACAAAAATTAAATTCATGAAATTTTATTTTTAATTCCATTTGCACTTTTTATCCAGAAATAAACCAAATCTGAAAATAAGATTTAGATATTAAAAACCATATCTTTTTGTAGTACAGAATATACTAATTTATTAACTTAATATAGATATTATTACTTTTCAACTGCTCTCTTGGTAAAAATAAAAATATATTAGAAATGTAATATTATACAATAAGATTGGATTGAATTAGATAATTTAAATCGTATTGTAGAAGCACTTTTAAATATTGCTGATTTTAGAGCAAAAAACCAGATTATAACGACTATGAATGATTGGAAAGATTTTTAGACAATTTTATAGAGTTAAACCAGCTCCCTATTTTATTTAATAAAGGTAGCATAAACTCTGATTCAGCTAAAAAATACCCATCAATGAATATGAAAAATTTAGAATTATTCAAGATAGTGAGTTTCATTCTGATTTTGATAAGATGATTGATGAAATAAAAAGAATTGAAGGTGAGAATTTATAAAATATTATTAATAGAAATGTTTGAGATAATATGAACAGGAGTGTTTATTATGAATAGAAAGGAAATAGCTATTTATTTTGCAAATTCTCTAAATTTTCCTGAAATTGAGAAGATAATCCTTTATGGGTCTGTAGCTCGTGGTGAAGACAATGAAGAGTCTGATATTGATATTTTAATAGTTTCAAAAGATAGAAAAAAGACAAAAAGTAAGATATACGATTTTGTTACAGATTTTTTATTTGCAACTGAAGTTCTTATTTCTCATCGTAATATCAACTGAGGATTATGAGGAATATAAGGATTTATTCTTTCTTTCAACAGTTAGAAAGGAGAGAATAGCCATTGGATGAAATAAAACTATTGTTTGATAATGCTTTTGATAAATTAGATTCTGGGAGAATTTTGTTTGAAAATGGAAAATATGCTGATGCGATTAGTATGTTATATTATGGAATGATAGATAGCTCAACAAAAGAAAGCACATATAAAACATTAGTTGCTACTGAAAAATTCATTAATGAATGCTTAATAAGAAGTAAAACCTTAAAATAAATAAAATTATTAAAAAATTCTTTAAGTATTATTATCTTTTCAATTAAATTGAAAAAAAGAGTTTTAATGTTAGATTCAGAGCTTAAATAAAAGATTAATCAGTTGTGGGATAAATTTTGTGGTGGAGGAATATTTAATCCATAATAATTATAAAGTCTTGAAAAAGATATTTTAGAGAACAACTACAAAACTAAAATGGTGTAATAAATGACAAATTTAAAAAAGCGAATGGAAAAAGAACTTAATGATTTATTGGCTGTGTTTGCAAAAGTGATTAAAGATTTTTCGGAGAAAAATTTTTTAAGTCCCGAATATCAAGATATATATTCTAAATCTATTTTAATCATTAAACAGTTAATGCCTGAACGATTAGACGAATTTAAGGAATACTATAAAGTTAAAAAAAAATGTAAAAATGCGGATGTTTTAACTTATGGAATAAATGATTATTTGATAGGCTTTAGAGTTTCTAAAGGAAATGGATATTTGGTAGAAGATGCTTTTGATCATAATACTGTCATTCAAAGTAAATTATTTCAACAATTTCAAATTTTAATTTCTATAAAAAATAAATTTAATTCTCTAATTTGGGATATTGAAGAATCATTACAATCAAATTTATTAGATAATGAAATTTTAGCTGCAGAAACTTTATTAAAATCAAAATATATAAGATCTGCTGGAACTGTTGCAGGAGTTGTTCTTGAAAGTCATTTGTCAAAAGTATGTGATAATCATAATATTAAGATTAGAAAAAAGAAACCAGGAATTTCTGATTATAATAATTTACTTAAAAATAATAAAGTTATTGATACTCCTATTTGGAGACTTATTCAAAGATTAGAAGATATTAGAAATTATTGCACTCATAAAAAAGAAAGAGATCCTACTTTTGATGAAGTGGAAGAGTTAATTATAAATGTTCAAAAAATTATTAAAACTCTTTTTTAAAAATTCTAATGATAAAATAATAATTGAAATGTTAGATTCAGAGTTTAAATCAAAGATTAATCAGTTGTGGGATAAATTTTGGGTGGAGGAATATCTAATCTGTAACCATTGAACAGATGTCTTATTTGATATTTATGAAAATAAAAAAAATAAAAGAATCAAAATTAGAAATAGATAATTTATTTAATAATTTAATGCAAAAAGCTTTCAAAGGAGAATTAATAGCTTAAAAACTCAACATAAGTATTAATATTACTTTTCATTAGCTCTTACTAAATTTTAATGTTATAGTATTTATAAAATAATTATAGTATTTTGCAAAATTAATTATTTTGAACTTAAATTACCAAAAATTTTTAATTTTTGTAATTATGAAAATTACCAAAAATTGCTTTGCAATTTTTGTAATTATGAAAATCCAAAGGATTTTCAGTAATCCAAAGGATTTTCAGTAGTGAAAAATGGAATTTCTATTAATTTTTTTTTAACTTGATTAAAATTGTCAAATTTCATTTTAATCATTTAAAACCTATTATTTTTTTATAAATAATATTATTAAAATTAATTTAATAAAATAAAATTATTATTAAAGTTTAATTTATATTTTAAGATTAATCATTAAATTTTTTTTATATTATTAAATTCCAAAAATTTATTTAAAAATAATTGAATATCCAGAAATAAATATACAATTCACTATATTTGGGGAATAAAATGAGAAATAAAAATATAGATAATACAAATATAGATAGTATTCATGAAGAAATTTACAAAGAAGATTTCACAAATATTCTAAAAATGATTAAAGAATCTCAGCAAAATGCTTTAAGAAGTGTTAATACTGAGTTAATAGATCTTTATTGGAATATTGGTAAATTTATCCACCGATGAGTAGAAAAATCAGATTGGGGGCAGTCTGTCGTAAAACAATTAGCAGATTATCTGAAAAAAACTGATCCAAAGATAAAAGGTTTTTCAAGACAGAATTTATGGAGAATGAAGCAATTTTATGAAACTTATAAAAATCATCCAAAACTCTCAACACTGTTGAGAGAAATTACATGGTCTCACAATTTAGCTATTTTCTCTCGATGTAAAACTACTGAAGAGAGAGAATTTTATATAGTTCAAAGTCAAAAAGAAAAATGGAGTTTTAGAGAGCTTGATAGGCAAATTTCATCAAGTTTATATGAAAGAACAATGATTTCTAACACTAAAATTTCTCCAAAACTAAAAGAATTTTATCCAAATTCATCAGATTATTTTAAAGATGTTCATGTTTTTGAATTTCTTGATTTAGAAAAATCACATAATGAAAATCAACTTCAAAAAGCATTAATTAAAAATTTAAAAAAAGTTATTCTTGAGTTGGGTAGGGATTTCTTATTTGTAGGTGAAGAATATAGGATTCAAGTTGGAAATAGTGATTTTTATATAGATTTACTATTTTTTAATAGAGAATTACAATGTTTAATAGCTTTTGAGCTAAAAACAGATAAATTCAGACCAGAACATTTAGGGAAACTGAATTTTTATTTAGAAGCTTTAGATAGAGATGTTAAAAAAGAAAAAGAAAATCCAAGCATAGGTATCTTGTTATGTAAAGATAAAGATGATACTGTTGTAGAATATGCACTAAGTAAAAGTCTTTCTCCAGCTATGGTATCCCAATATCGAACAAAATTGCCTGATAAGAAATTACTAAAGGCAAAATTAAATCAAATTCTAAAATAATTATAGTCTTAAAAATAAAAATTTTAATTAATGTAGGTTTCAATCCATTTTTTGCTTAATGTCTCAGAATTCGCATATTTATAGAAATAATGCGAGTATTCAACCATTAAAAATAC
>JAISTD010000097.1 GCA_031272765.1 Candidatus Methanovirga australis
TTTAAAGAAGTTATATAAGATTATTGAAAGTATTGAAATTTATTTAGACCTCCAAAGAGTTAAATGGGAACAAAATCACGGAAAAAATATCACACCCATCGAATTTTTTACATAGTCAAACTTTTTGATCAAACTTTTATTCTTGAGCAAAGCGAAAGAATTTAGGGAAATCTTCGATTTCCCGTTTTAAAAGTTTGGGCTTCTAACCCTCTCGGTGAGTTTTTTTTTGATGACCTGGATCTTGTTAGGAAAGTATGCATCCTGACCCAACTCTCTTCCAGATTCTAACCCATAATTATTTATCATTTTATTGAATATAAGACCATAGCTTCCATTACTCTAGATTTGGTTATTATTCCTTCAAATAACCATTATTGTAGTTTTATCAGGTATAATGGATCATCCAAGGAACATTTCGTTTAGGATACTCTACTCACATGAGACTTCTTATCCTCAATTCAGGTATCAGTAAATATGCGAATTTTCCGATGAAAAAATGAAAATAATAACAAAACATCATATCAATATATATTTAAATTAAGTTTATAGAAACTCTCATCTGATAAAGGATCAATATGTTTACACATTGACTATAAAATTGGACATTATGTTAAAATATTAATGGATGAACTATTTGGATTAAATAATTTTAGAGGTGATATAACACGGATTAAATGCAACCCAAAAAACTTTAAAAGAAAAACCTATGGAAACATTGAAGATTTAATATTATTTTACACTAAAACTAATAATTATATTTGGAACGAGCCTCGAGTTCCTTTATCAAAGGATGATATTGAAAGATCATATGCTAAAAAGGATGATAAAGGACAGAGATATACAACTGTACCTTTGCATGCACCAGGAGAAACTAAAAATGAGCAACAAGAAAAAAGTGGAAAGGAGTCAATCCTCCAAAAGGCAGACATTGGAGATGTAGTCCTGAAGAATTAGATAAGTTAGAAAATGAAGGATTAATTGAATGGTCTAAAAATGGAGTTCCGTGTAAAAAGGTTTATGCTAATGAAAAAAAGAAAAAAAGAAAGTTATTACAGGATATTTGAACATATAAGGATTCTCAAAATCCCGTTATCCAACAGAAAAAAATAGTTAGATGATAGAACAGATTATTAAAACTTCTTCAAACCCAAATGATTTAGTGCTTGATTGTTTTTGTGGTTCTGGTACAACATTAATATCTGCAAATAAACTAAATCGCCGATGGATAGGAATTGATGAAAATCTTCTGAATAAATGTGGTTAAAAATAGATTATCTGAACTTCAAACTACATTATATAATCCAGAAGTAAGTTATAAATTCATTGATTTACATGAGAAAACATCATAATATATTTTCATAAAAATCATTTAAATAATTTATCATAATTGAAGCAGCAGTTAAATCAGCTGTTGTTCCTGGATTTAATCTGTTTTCAAAAAGAAAATCATCAAATTCAATCAATTTATTTTTGAAATCTATACTGGCATAATCATCAAATTTTAGCAATTCTTTTGATAAATTAGAAACCTCTTTTGCCTTCTTTTTACCATATTTCCTTGATATTAAAGTATCTGGGACATTAGAAAGTATGGTTAAAAAGGTTAAAACCGTGGAAATATTTAATGAATAAGTTTTTTTTAGGTTAAAAAATGTTTTAAATCCAATATTAAAAGTTATTGGCATTTTAGAAGTTAATTCATTTGCTAAACTGTCCCATGAAGCCGAAATCTTTAAAACATCATACATAGTCTGATTTTTAGATATAAGCTCCTTTTGAGTTTGGATACTTGTCACATCAAATTCATCCTGACTACCCATTCCTCCTGCTTTAGCTATACCAATAGCTTTATAAAGAGAAACAGCGTCTAATGAATTTGTATTTTCAATCAACACTCCCACATTATTTTGTAATTCAGTTAAATTGTTACTTATGGCTCCAGAACAAGCTATTGGAATTAATAGCATGATAATTCCAAGGTTTGTATTATTGGCTATCCACTCATCTGTTTCTTTCACTGCTTTTAAAATATATTTTCCTAAAAAAGCTTCATCAGATTTGATTTTATGGTTAATCTCGAAAATTTTGCTTGTTGCTTCTCTTACAGTATCTCCAATAACAATACCGCTAATTAAAAAATCTTCAAATACCATATCCTGAAAATCACGTGTTCTATGGACATTACCTGGCTTTGGATAACCACTCACTTCTAATACTGAGGATATTTGAGCTATTTGAGCTATTTTATTTGGACTTAGCATAGTTTCAACATATAATTTTGATTTTATTTTTAGAAATTGAAATTTTTTAAATCAATTGCTTTTGAACTTATTATTTAATTATAATAATATTCTAATTTTAATTATAAAGTTATTTTTAATCAGTGTTTAAAATTAATCTTTTATAAAAAATTAAAAAAATTAATATTATCTTTTGTTTAATATAATATTTAAAAATTTATAATCTTTATTTAATATTTGATTAATGAAATATATATATTAACTTCTCACATTTAACTGTTTAATCATTATAAAGGTTATATTAGGCTTAATAAGAATGGTCATAGACATTTTTTTATTTGAAAGTTAAGTTTTTAAGTAAGTACTTTTAAATTATTAATCTATGAGTATTAAAATTTTTAGAATAAATAATAATAGAATAAATAATAATATAATTGATGTAATAGGTTCCAATGGAATGGCTACAACTGAATTTCTGTTTTTTATCTTTACAACAATGATAATAGCTATTTTACTCATTGGAATATTTCAATCTCAAATTAATAGCTTGTACTCTTTAGATGAGAATATTCAAGGAAGAATTATTCTTGAAAACATTTCAAATCAATTTAATCAAATAAGTCAAAGTTTAGAATCTATTTCCACTGAAATTCATTTACCAGAAAAAATAGCTAATCATAGATATTCAATAACAGTCGATTGTAGAAATTTGATTCTGGAATTTAATAATAAGAAAACAAGAGAAACTATTTTTCCAATAGAGCTTCTTAATAAAAATGGAGATAAAATAAATGATATAAAACTTTATTCTGGAAATAGCTATTCTATCTCTTCAAAATACAATGGTGTTATGATTAGAAATAAGAATTAGTTTATTCATTATTATGGTGTTTTCATGATTTTAAATGAAGAAAATGGTCAACTATCAGTTGAATACTTGCTACTTATATCTTTTGTAATGATTGGCGTGATTGGAATATCTATAATCTTAGATGAGAATGAGTTGAATACCATCATTTCAAGTGCAAGAGTTGGTGTTGATGAGGGAATAGCTATTGATGGACTTAGTGTTTATCCAAAAGAAACTTTTGATAATTATCTATTAAAAAATCCTCAATTAACTTATCCTCAAAATATTAAGATTTTAAAAATAGTCAAAACTGATATAGGTTTTGATCAAGTTCATAGTAAGAAAAGAATACAGTTTAGAGTTTATGCAAGTTCATCTTATTTAAAATCCAGTGATAGGAATAGTGCAGGAGATCGTATTAACTTCAACATAAGAAAGGCAATATCTACAACTTTTAAAACTGAAAATTATTCTAATTCTCTTTACAATCCTTGTTTTTCAAATAATTATATTATTACAACTGGTGATGTTCAATGGATATGATTTTGTTTGGAGCTTTTTTTAATAAAATTTTTAATAAGCATTATAAGAAATCTTCGAAACAGTATTGTCAAGACAACTTAATTTTGAGTATTTTTTCAAACATAGAGAGTTTTTATAAACTTTTTGAATAAAATAACTTAATTAAATTATCTGAATTAAACAATAATATATTAATATATTCTATAATCTTATCATATAATAATTATTATCAATTATGTATTATCAATTATATAAAGTACTAAATAACAAGCTCATGCACCTAACATATTACATTTTTAAATATAGTTTGCAAAATTTTATCTGGAGCATCCTCTTTATAATTAAATAGATACTGGAAAACCATAATATATCCAGCCAAAAACCTTTTAGAAACACCCCTAAAAATCCTCAAAAAAGGTCTTAAAAGAGAATGCCTATTCTCACAATTATTCACATGAACATTACCATTAACATACTCTTTCTCACTGTGATTAACGGTGTAATGACCATTAATTTTCTGATGCTTATTAATGCCCGTATAAATTGAATATTCGTCAGTATAAATTGTAGCTTCATTATTAATATAATTATCCATAGATTTTGAAATTAGGTTTTTTGATAAGTTTTTTTCAACTGAAAAAATTGTGAATGTACTTTCACGATGAACAAAGGTAGTCACTGGTGGTTTGTCAGTATCGTATGTACCTCGCCCAGGTTTTTTTAGGGCTCTTTTTCGTGGTGGATCATCGGAATTTGGGTTTTTCTTTATCCCTTTTTCACCAGCAATAATGTATGCTTCATCCATTTCTACATCCCCCATTAAATTTTGGATTTTCATTATTCTCCAGTAAAAAGTCACGAATTTTCTTATGATATCTTCCAACAGTATTTCTATGAAGATTAAGTTCTTTAGAAAGTTGTAAAACACTTTTAAACTTCATATTGACTAATATATAGAGTAATTTTCCAAATGGTATTTTACTATTGGCAAACAAGGTTTTAGTGAAGTCATTGAAGTTTTTTCCACAAGACTTACAACTACATCTTCGAATATACTCGTCTTGATATCCTCTATTATAAATCTCATATGAACCGCAGTAAGGACAGAACACAATATTTAACCATCGGACTGATCTATAAATCTCCATAGCACTTTGTTCATCAATCACAAATTTATCCATATTATTAATTATAGTTTCCATAATATTATATAGCATTGTATAGTATATAAATGTTTGTAACATATAATGTGCATGAGCCAATAACAATTATATAATAAAAACATATAAAATTTACTAAGTAAACAGGGATTATTATGAAACTTTTGCCTATAGGAATACCAACTTTTTCAGAGATAATAGAGAATAATTATGTTTATGTTGATAAGACTAAAGATATTTATAATATGGTTACAACAGGAAAAATTTATTTTCTTTCTCGTCCTCGTAGGTTTGGTAAGTCATTGTTATTAAGTACTTTGGAATCTCTCTTTAAAGGGGAAAAAGATTTATTTGGTGGTCTTTATATTTATGATAAGTGGAATTGGGAGCAATTTTACCCTGTAATACATTTAGATATGAGTGAAGTTAAATCTAAATCATCAGAAGTCTTAGAAAATAGTTTGATCAATCAAATTAAAAGAATAGCTAAAGAAAAAAAGATTATCTTAGAAAGTGATATTGTACCAGATATTTTCGCTGATTTAATCGATGAAATCCATACAAAATTTGGAAAAAATGTTGTAGTTTTGATTGATGAGTATGATGCTCCATTAGTAGATAATATTGGTGATGAAACTATTTTAGAGTCCAATAAAAGTGTTATGAATGGTCTTTACCGTGTTTTAAAATCAAGAAATGAGATTTTAAAATTTGTTTTCTTAACTGGTGTTTCTAAATTCTCAGGAGTGTCTGTTTTCTCAGGATTAAATAGTCCTGATGATATTAGTTTGAATAGGGATTTTGCATGTATTTGTGGTTATACTCAGGAGGATTTGGAGTTTTATTTTAGGGAGTATATTGATAAGGTTGCTTTGGAGTATGGTTATTCTTATGAGGAATGTTTGTCTGAGATTGATTTTTATTATGATGGTTATAGCTGGGATGGCATAAATAAATTGCATAATCCTTTTTCGACTTTGAAACTTTTCAGGGAGAGGAATTTTGCAAATTATTGGTATGCTACTGGCGTGACAACTGCATTGATGAATGTGCTGAAGAAAGCGGTGCTTGAGAAGAATGATGTTAGTACTTTATTTAAAAAGTCTGGTTTGAATAATACTAGTTTGATGAGTTTCAATTCATTGTCTAAGGATATAACTCCATTGTTATTTCAGTCTGGTTATCTAAAATGATTTTTAAACTCATCAAGGAAAAGATGTAAAAACCTGCAAGGGATTGTACAGACCTCGTGAAAGAGAAGTTAGTACGGAGCGAAAATTCACTCTACAAAGAATAACCGTACTCCGTTTTTAAAATAAATAATAAATAATATTACAGAGGTGTTAAAAATGAATTCTAAAATGTTAATTGGTTTAATAGGTGTTGGAGTTATATTGTTTCTAAGTACATTCTTCATTTTAGGTATGATGGAAGTTTTAGCTGAATCTCAAATAAAAGGTGTAGGTATGATAAGTACACCAACATTAGAAATAGAACAAGGTAAAACTTCAGAATTAGACATAATAATTGATACTAATGATAATTGTACATTAAAAGGTGATATATTTGTTAATTTATATAAATCCGATAGTTTAATTGGCACTGGTAAAATTATTTTAAAACCAAATCAAATAAATTTCAATAAAGGTAAAAATACAATTAAAGATGTGTTTATTACTGGTTTGGATAATAAAATGACTGCAAATCAAATAAATTATGTAATCAATACTACAGATGGTAAAACTTTTACATCAGAAAAAATTAGTGTTGAAATTGTTCAAAAACTTTAGAGGTGTTTTAAATGAATATGAATAAAATATTAGCTATTTTAACAATAGCAATAATAGGTTTTAGTACAGTGAGCATGATTAATGCTACAAGAATAGATATAGATGCTGATTGGAGATTAGTAACTAATTTTAAGATTTTTGATATTACTACAAATGATTTAATATGGGATAGGGATGTTGCAGCTGGAGATGCTCATGATAAAACATTTGATGGAGAGTCTCATAAATTCCATCAAATAGCTATTACTGTTACTCCTTATGGTGGAACTAATCCAGGTTCTATTTGTATTGTTAATAATGTTTATGATGGTAAGAATATTAAAATAAACAGTAATCTTAAATTTAAAGTTTGGCATTATTATAAATTTTGGTTAGATGGCCATATTGGCAACAATAAAAATATTTAATTATATAATAATATTTTTCAATCAATTTTGGAGGATGATTTTATGAAATTTAAAATTTTATTCAAAGCTGTATTAGTGATTTTTTTAATTGCTAATATTGGTTTTATTCAAGGTGAACAGATTACTATCACTAAAAATACTGATAGTGATATAATGTTTAGAGAAGAGATGAACACTCCTTTGAATCAAAGTGAAAAAAATACTTTATCAAGTAGTAATCCTTTGTTTGATTGGTTATGTGTCGTTAATCCCAATTTGACAAAGGGCCAAGCTATGGCTTTCACATCAATGGTTTCTAAACAAATGAATAAATCAGAGCAATTCACATTGAATTTATACCTTGATTACCTTAGTTCAAATAATGAACATCCTATAGAAGGAATCAATTTAACAGCAAGAGAATTATATGATAAATCCCCTCCTGTTAAGGATTTCATTGATAGAATGGATGAACAAGTAGTTATATATTCCAAACTTAGTAGAGAAGAAGCTTGTGATTATTTATTAACTGAAGCACCTTCTAATGATGTTACTAATAGAATATTAAAAAATGCTGATATAAATGAAATAAATTATTATATAGATGATATTCAAAATTTAGCGGATGTTATAGAACCTTTATTTAAAAATATAAGTGCAGATAAAATTAAAAAAATTGGGAATGTATTGGAGGAAGCTACTAATGATTTCAATCATAATATCTCTGTTCATAATATGTTATATAAAATGGACTTAGAAGATGGTATTGCACCTAATTTGTTGAAATATACTCAAAATAACTCTTACCAGACTAAAGAATATATAAAAGAAATGAAAGATAGTGTTAATAAGTTAAAAAACTGTAAAAAAACGCACGTTGGCATGTTAACATTTATTACAATAGCTATAGGATTTTTTACTGGGGTAACTGGTGGCCTTATTGCATTAAACATTTTAGCTTTAGGCATAATGTCCTTTGTAATTGCATTGGTTATTGGTTGTATTATTATGTTAATTATGTTTTTTACATTAATAAATAATTTTGGAGTTATTACTGACAATACGATTGCAAATTTAGAAAAGATTATTAGTAGTCTTGAGAGTATTTAAATAATTAATAATATTTTTTAATTTTTTTTTAATTTTTTTGGAGGTAGATAATTATGAAATTTAAAATTTTATTTAAAGCTATATTGGTGATTTTCTTAATAGCTAATATTGGCTTTATACAAGGTGAACAGATTACTATCACTAAAAATACTGATAGTGATATATTGTTTAAAGAAGAGATGAACACTCCTTTGAATCAAAGTGAAAAAAATACTTTATCAAGTAGTAATCCTTTGTTTGATTGGTTATGTACTGTTAATCATAATTTGACAAAAGGTCAAGCTATGGCTTTCACATCAATGGTTTCTAAACAAATGAATAAATCAGAACAATTCACATTAGAATTATACCTTGATTACCTTAGTTCAAGTAATGAACATCCGATAGAAGGAATCAATTTAACAGCAAGAGAATTATATGAAAAATCCCCTCCTGTTAAGGATTTCATTGATAGAATGGATGATCAAATAGATAAATATTCTAAACTTAGCAGAGAAGAAGCTTGTGATTATTTATTAACTGAAGCACCTTCTAATGATGTTACTAAAAAGATATTAAAAAATGCTGATTTCAATGAAATGAATTATTATTCGAATGATATTAGTAATTTAGAAGCTAATTTCGAACCTATATTAAGTAATTTTGAAACTGTCGGTGTTGAAACCACTTCTGAAGCATTAAAGAAAGCTACTGATGATTTTAATCATAATATTTCTGTTCATAATATGTTATATAAAATGGACTTAGAAGATGGTGTTGCACCTAATTTGTTGCAATATACTCAAAATAACTCTAAACTGACTAAAGAATTTATTAAAGAAATAAAAAATACTATCGATGATATTAAAGCCGAACAAATTATATTCATTACTTTTGTGCAATATGCATTTGTTTGTTTAGCAATTCTCTCTGGAATTTTTGTTTTTTTTATTATTGCTTTATGTTTCACTCTTGGTTTAGTAGCTATTTTAATTGGATTGATTACTGGTGCTATTGTTTTATTAACCACGACTTTTTTAGTAATCAATGATTTCCTAATAATTTGTGACGTTATTATTGCAAATTTAGAAAAGGTCATTAGTAGTCTTGAGGTTATTTAATTTTTTGAGGTGTTTCAAATTGACTGATAATGTATATGATTTAATTAAAGCAAAAATGGAAAATCGAAAGGAATTAATATATACTAAAGATGGTATTGATTTACCATTTGAAAGATTAACTCTTGATGAGGAAATGAAATATCAAGACAAGGGAGATTAGGAGGGGTCCAATTAGGTATTCGATCGGTTTCCGAATTTTGAGGTTGAGGAATCATTCTATTTGAATTTGTTGGCTGAGATTACAGATAAATCTGAATCTGAAATTCAGAGTATTAATTATGATTTGAAGGAGTATTTGGTTGGTGCTGATGAGGAGAATATGAGACTGGAGCTTAGGGCTATGTTAAATAATATTCCTAATCTCATTCATGAGCATTCTCATAATTATTATCAGACAGCTATTATGAGTTGGTTACTTGGTGCAGGATTTAAAATCATAGGTGAATATAATTTGGCTAAACGGTGTTTGGATACTGTTGTGACTATTGAGGATACTACGGTGGTTGTTGAGTTAAAGTTTGATGATGGTAAGCCTTTAGAGGAATTACTTGATGATGGTTTAAATCAATCCATGACTTTAAATATTATGAACCATTTCTTAAGGACGATAAAGTGGTTTTGCTTGCTATAGCTGTTAGTAATAAAGAAATAGACCGTCGGTTTGAAAAACTCAAATAATAAATACTAAATCTGTATATAAAATCAGCCATATAATAGATAATAGAATAAATGCCTCCTTCTTCTTGAAATATTCACCAAAAAAGGTATTGGAACAATTATAAGCAAATAGCTATTCTAAATATTTAAATTCCTCTTTGTTTGCAACAAAAGTTGGATCAAAAGTTCGATCAAACCTTTATCCCAAACGAAACATGATAATTTAAATAAATCCTTGATTTCGACTAAATGAGAAACTTATGAAAGCAGAATTTCCTCTATTTTCCGTTTTTTAAAGATTTGCTGTAGTATATTCCAAAACTTTTATAACTCATGAGATACACATATATATTTTCATGTCATTTGGAAGAAAATTTACAATAGAAGACCATTTGAATATTGACGAGCTTAATCATAACTATTATAAGATACTGAATCAGATAATAAGATATGTATGAGAGCAATTTTCATATAAAAATGTTGAAAGAATGGTCAACAATCAAAAAATGCTTCAAAAATAGTTGGAGTTCAAGGCAAACTGGATCAAGATGGTTGAAAAGATATAAATGAAGAAGGATTCGATGGTTTAGTGCCTAAAATTTGATGGTGATAGGATCTGGAAAACTAAACTGAAGAGCAAAAAATTGAATTAAAAGATATTCTCTCCATGAGGTTGTCTAACAATTATTTTCATACGAAAAATAGGGTTGTACAAGTGTTTAAATTGAAAATTGAGCAACTTATTTTTCATAAATCTGTATTGTTGGACAGCCTCCCATATGAAAAAAAATAATTACACAATTCCAGAATCTAAAAAGCTAATAAAAAAGCTTTTATGATGTTCCCTTTTTCCTATAATAGAACATATGGACACTTGTTAGAAAAGAATTTTGGTCTTATATTTATAATAAACCTCTAAATCAACTGTCCCATAAAAAGCCTAAAAATCGTGAAAAGTGCTAAAAAAAAACTAAAAAATGTTGACTTAGAAAAAAGAGTATTTAAAGTATATGAAAACGGCATTAAAAGAAAAAAAGCCATCAAAAAGAGATATTATTGAAACTATCAATGATAAATTGTATGATGAATGTATCTTATGATAACCTTGCTAAAAACTGTAAAAACTATTTTAGAAGATTAAATTTTAATAGACAATAACTGAGAAGCTCAGATGAAGAAAAAAATGAAGAACTTCCTTAAATATTCTCCTGATTTAAACCCCATAGAAAATGTATGGCATATTATTAAAAAATATGTTTCCAATAAATTTTATAAATAGTGGAAAAGAGATAGTAAACATTTACACATCCAAATTTTACGAATAAGTAGCGAACATTAGCTTATACGAAAACAAATAAGGAAGATTAAAATTTTCGACTATGTAAAAAATTCAATGGGTGAAATAAATATTTTTTCTATTTTTCCATATATTGTCACTTATATGATAACAGACGAGAACATTTGAGTTCAATGTCAAATAATTAAAAAGTAGTAATTTAACTCCACCAAACATGCAAATATTGCTCATCATAAACCATAATTACCAAAAATTGCTTTGCAATTTTTGTAATTATGAAAATCCAAAGGATTTTCAGTAATCCAAAGGATTTTCAGTAATTATCAAATGATTCTCTCTTACCTTTTATTTTCGTATTATAAAAACATTGTTTATAAAGGATATAACACTAAAATGCTCCGCCACCTCCACCACCAAAACCGCCTCCAAATCCTCCACTGCCACCAGACCCTGAAGAATCAGATGAATTAGCTGTTGAGACACCAGAATCAAAACTTGAAAATAGTAAGTATGTTCCACCATAGTTATAAAATATATAATTATCGATTGAATTCAATGCTTCCTTTGGAATAATTTCTTCCATAGATTTTAAAACATTTTCTGCAAGACCTAATGCAGTCCCATAGACTAAGTACTCATTCCAGAGGGCGATAGAGCTTAAAGGGACTTCTTTAATTAAGGCTAAATCATTAAGATATTTTTTAAAATTATTCCATTTTTCTTCTCTTTCTTTTCCTTCTTGAGTCCAATGACCAAAAACTTTGTTAGGGAGAATAATAGCTATTATAGAAACGATTAATAGTAAAATCAAGGTAAATATCAGAGTGTTTACAGGTTCTACGAAAACAAATGGTAATGTATTAGATAGTAATAGTAGTAAGACTGCACCTGATAAGATTATTCCTGAAATCCCAAATATAATAGCTATTCTGTATCCTTTTAAGATAAATAGATTTTCAATATTTTTATTGGATTCATATTCAACATATTTAGAATAAGTAGTATACTGTTCTCTAAATTTTTTGCTGTGAAGATCCTTTTCAATATCTTTTTTGAATTTGACTAAATCAAGTTTACTTTCATTATCTGCAAATAGCTTTAGAATATCAAAAGCCATTTTTTCTGATTCTTTAAGTTCTATCTTGCTCAAATCATTGTTAAGAATAATGAATGGATTTTTTGAAGGATTTGTTCCTTTTGAAGTGCAGTATTTTTCATCAAAGTTCTCCATTTCAATATATTTTTTATTTATTAAATTTAGAACTGTTGCTTTAAATCCATTCATGTTCACAGAGCCAATATGACCTTCATAAAGTGCATTTACAATAGCTGGAGAGTCATTAGTTGGAGGTTTGTATTCATAATCTCCTTGATATGATATTTTAGGTTCTTTTCCAAATTTAAAGTATATGAAAAGTGGAATAATAGCTATTAAAACCATTATAATACTTAAAATTGTGTACAGATTTGTAAAAAGCTGTGTTCCATCTTCATATTGTTTTTGTAAATTTTCAAATTCAAGAACACCATTTTTTTGGTTAATAGAAGCATATATTGGATTAGTGAAGTAGTTTTTAGGTAAAATCATTCTTAATTCAAAGAGATTTCTGGATTTTATTTTATTTGTGCTTATTTCAATTGTGTTCTCCTTCCAGTTACAGTTTGAAACTAAATTTGGAGGATTCAGCCAGTATTTTATCACATCTTTATTGTTAAGATGTATAAATGCATTTAGTTTACCTAAGTCTACTTTCCAATCTTTACCAAATAAAGTATAATGTAATGTTGCTCCATCGTTGTAAATATTTATACACTTTATGAAATCATATTCATAAGTTACTTCAATATCTTGGTTGGTGATCGGATTTGTTTTTTGAGGGTTAGAATATAAATAAACTGTTATACATTTTTGTTCTCCATATTCCTCTTGTATATTTGATGTGTTAAATTTTGAGTAGGCACCTTCTGTGCTAACTTTTAAATTTTCTATTTTACCAGATTTCATTGGAATATTTCTTTCAACTCCATTATAAGTTCCAGAAAAAGAGTAGTGTAATGTTTCAACTATATGTAAACTACCATTTTCTTGGATATATAAATGTATATTTTCAAAGGGTATCGTATAAGTTTTATCATCCTTTGCAAAAGTATTTCCAGTGAACATAGGTATAAAAATAAAAAATAGTAATGATATGATAATAAATGATTTATTCATAAATAACTCCCAACAATGAATTTAATATCTAATTAACAACTATTACATCATATATTATATAAATTTTTTATATAAATTTTTTGATCATTTAATAATTAGCTATTCTCCTTATTTTCCAATTACTGTATTATTTATATTATTCCTATAAGTTTTAAAGCCAAGAAAATTAAAAATAATGATAGTATTCTTTTCAATAGATTTTCATTAATTTTATAAGCTAATTTAGCACCGAAATATGTTAATGGTATTGAAAAAGTAATTATTATTAGTAAATATAGTATATTAACATAACCTATTAAAAATGGAACATTATTCATTCCTAAATTACTTAATAAGTAAGGTATGAGTCCTCCAATAGCTGTTATTGAAATAAAAATTGTAGAGGTTCTTATTGCTTCAATCATGCTAAATCCAAAAATTATGGTTAATATTGGAACAATAAATATTCCTCCACCTAAACTAAATAATCCTGATAAGAATCCAACTCCTAATCCTAAAATACTTAGATATATTAATTCTTTTAAATTTAAGTTCAAGTTTTCATTGATTATTTTTTCATTGCTCGTTTTCCCTGATTTAAAAAACATATTTAAAGCTATTATGATGAACACTGTTCCCAAAATAGATCTTAATATTTCAGAATCAGTGTTAACAGCTGTTAATCCTCCAAATAATCCCCCAATTAATCCAAAACAGCCTAATATCATGCCTAATTTTATATCAAATTTTGAGTTTCTGTAGTGGTTGTATGAACTAAAAATAGCTGTTGGAAATATAATAGCTAAGCTTGTTCCAAGTGATACTTTTAATGCAAATGCAGAATCAACACCATCTCCGTTCATTAATAAAAATAGTATTGGGACTATTATGGAACCTCCTCCAACTCCAAGTAAGCCAGAAACAAATCCTACTGATATTCCAATTATAATTAAAGATATTATAAGCTCTATAAATAATATATTAACACCTTTTCATGATATAAATCAAGTTTTTATTATACTATAAATCAATTTTATTAATCTATTATTAATTTTTAGTATTAATAAATAATTATTTATTATAATATCAATTTTATTTATAAGTAATATTTTTATATTATAAAATCATACTTTAAATATGATAAAATTCAAATTATTATAAAATAATTAAGATAAAATTTTAAAAATGTAATATTTGTAGGTGATTTTTATGCTAAAAATTAAAAATAAAAAACTGATAAAAAAATATAATGACAATCAATTAAAATTTAACCTTGTTAAAGATGAAAAAGGAAGTATATTCTCAGGCTTATACTTAGTAATGATTATTTCTGTTATTTTAATAGCTATTTTAATGTTAAATCTATCAATTGGATATAATGATATTAATAAAAATGAATTAAATACAAAAACCTTTAATTATATTTTAAATGATTATAAATCAAATATTCCAGATTTATCATACAAAGTTTTAGAAAATCTATCAAATAAAGTTGTAAAAAGTGGAGCACCCTTAACCAACAGCAAAGAAACCATAAAAGAAGAAATTGGAAAAAGTATGATGAAAAAAAATAAGGAATATTATAAGAACTCAGGAATTAAAATTGAAAGCAAAGTTATCTATGTTGGAGATGGGAAAGATCCATTCCACATCAATATAAAAACTGTAATTAATGCCTTCAAAGACAACATGAGATATAATGATCAAATAACAAGTGAAATATCTATTGAAAACCTAAAAGATCCTCTTCCAGCTATTAAATGTAGTAAATATCCGAATTTTTCATATAATGAAACCAATTACAACTATGGAGACTCATTAAGCAAATTTTTGGAAAGTAAAAATCAGAGCGGTAACCAATACTACATAAACGGAAGTTCTCCAGCCATAATAAAAAGGTGTGTTTATGAACCCTACACTCAACATGGAGAAGGGATTTCGATGAAAAATTGTTTAAACAATGGATATTATCACGAAAGCAGAGATGGAAGCTGTTATTTCCATAGATTAGAAGGTGTTGAGCAATGCTTAGATTATGGAATGGAAACATTCATTTTACCAAATCCAAAATTAAATCAAAGTGAATTAAAAGCTACTTCCTCACCAGACCATGTAATATTTGGATACAGTTATCCTGGAGAAAGTCTTCTAATAAATAGCTATTCTGGAACTAAAACCTTAATTTTCCTTGATAATGCACACAGGAAAAAGTATGGTTTTTCTTAAGAAAAATTTTAAAAAAGTGATTATAATGAATAAACAAAGTATAAGGTTAAAAAATTTAAAAATAAATAAAAAAAGAAAAAAAGAAAAAAGAGAAATTACAGTTGATAGAAAAGGAATACTTTTCATATCAGATATTTTCGTTTTATTAATCATGTCAATTCTTGTAATATCTACAATAATAATTGTTATGGATTTATCAAACGAAAAAATATTGGATTCTGTTGAAAGATCAAACTTAGAAAGAAAAACAATGAAAACCATAGATAACTTAATCAAAAATCCAGGTTCACCTGATGACTGGGATTATCAAGAAAATAAAGGAAGTATAATACCTGGTTTAGCAGGAGAGAACAAAACAGTTTCATTTAATAAAATATTAAGTTTAAAAAAATCCTACAAGAAATTAGTGGAAGATAAAATTTTTCAAAATGAAATAAAAAGTTCAATAACTATTTACCCATTAAGTTCTGAATTATCTCCTATGGAATTTGGAGATAATGAAAATTTACAATATGCAGGTAATGTAGTTTCTGTAAAAAGACTTGTTAAATGTGATTTTCTATCAAGATTTAAAGTTTTAGATTTTAAAGACGATAAAAAAGATTTATGCATAAATCCAAACTACAAAACCTGGATTTGTAAACCTTTCTTACTAACGAGGAAAGATTTAGAGCATAATGATTATTATTTGCTCTTTAATAACAAAATAATCAATAGCTATTGGAGTATAAGCAATCCAAATAATATAAATGAAAAAGAATATTTAATAAATACCAATGTTTATAGGCTTAATTCAATTTTAGAAAATCAGATGAAAAATTCTCTCCAGATGAATTTCTGGATACATATAAAATTAGATGAAAACAAAAATGATAATTTAAATACTTGTTTAGTAGCTATTCCAAGAGAGTTTAATATTAATGAAATTCTACCAAATGGTTTAAAATTTGAATATTTTCAGTACAATGATTGTTATTTAACTCTAAAAACATGGCATTAATTATACATTTAGTACTTTCCAAACTTAAAACAGGTATATTGTTTTACTAAATTAAGTTTATTTAATTTAAATTAAAATGAAATTCTACAATTTTTTAATTTGATTAAAATTCTTATTTTCATTTTAAAAGAAGAAAATAGGCTTATGAAAAAACTTGAAATAAAAATTAAGATATTGAAAAAAATTAATAAGATATTAAAAGAGAATAAAAAAGAAGTTTTTAATAGAATATTCTCATCTTTAAAAAATAAAAATATTATTAATCACAACCCTGCAGGCGAAATTAGAGTTCTTTCACCATCTGGCATGAATTCTTTTAATGCGCCCTTAGCAATAGATTTCCTTGGGCTTTTAAAATCAAATGATAAATTTTTATCAGCAAAAGCTATTTTGATTAAAGGATTAGCACAAAAAGCATCACCTCTTGCTGCATGTGGTGCCTGAGCTATTCCAGCATATTCTGGTTGATGACCAACATTCATGGCATAATTAGGATAGTTTGGACCTCTTAATTCATGTATTAAACCTTCATCTCCCCGTATTGAGAGAGAATTTGATGCTCCACATTGATCCTGTAAATCGTAACCATAGAAGCCCAGTCTGCTATGACCTTCTTTATGTAATATTTGGCTTAAATACCATCCATTAATTCCTGCATTTGAATTTCCAGTTGCAAATGCAACAGAACATCCAGAAGCAGCTGAAAGTACAGCAGTTCTCTGTGAACCACCAAAGTGATCCTCTAAAAGTGTAGGAATTTCATACTGTTCAAGTCCATAAAGAGTTACTTCTGTTGTTATGTCTTTAACAGCATCCATGTTAGCCTTAATCCCACATAAACCATATTTATTTTCTACATATTCCATACCATAATAAATAAAATCATCAAGTATGTCATCTGTATATGCTGCAGTTGCATATTGAGTGAAACCTACTCCTCCAGACATATATGAGCCAAGCCAAATCTGGTCGTAAATTGCGGCTGCTGCAGCAATTGTTTCAAGAGTTATCTCTGCAGGATCATTGGATATTCTTGAAGTTTGAATCATGTCTGCAAATATTCCAAAAGGAATTCCTCCAGGCTCATTCGGACCTCTTGCTCTTCTGGCTGGGAGAAAACTGCCCATTTCAATTACATCAGCATGTTTTGCTGCATACGAAAAATCAGCGATTGCTGCTTCGCCAGCACATAATTTATATGCAGATATGAAACTCATTCCAATTTGCATAGCTGACCATCGAGATACAGTCCCACCATCACAACATCTTACTACTAAAGTAGGCACTCGACTAATTTGGTAAGTTTTAGATCCTATATATTTTTTCAACATTTCAGCCTGATCTTCTGGAAATTCCTTATTTATATCTACAAGATACCTATGATCAATTTCATCAGCTAATTCATCACTCCCAGTGAAAATTTTAGCATAAGAATCTCCAACCAACCCGGGATGAACTTCAACCATGTGTTCTTGAACTACAGCTCCTCCTGGAAGAGAATGGTTAATTGTTTCCATATAATCATTTATAGTTTCAGGAGTAACTTCCACGCCTAAACGTTTTTCAAGAACAGAATGGGCTGTATCCATACCTACTAAGATTGTTCTTTTAATATCATCAGCTAATTGCTGTATTGCTGCATTATTACAAAAATGAAGATCATCACCTTCAACATAGGTATCAGTGCCTGAAATTTTATAAGCCATTAATTTTCTCTGTCCTAATGGAACTCCAATATCAGGATTGTAAAATGGGAGACCTCTCTTTTTTACAATTTTTTCAGCAAAATCATTGAATTCTCTCTTCCTTGGGGACTGTTCCCACCCTCCAAAATTGTAAAATTCAGTGGATTTTTCATTTGGATCTTCATCAAACTTGTTTTTTAAAGCTTTGAAAAAAATTTTGTCTTCATTTTCCATGTTAGTCACCTAATTTAAGTTTTAAGTCGTTTTTAAAAACATCTAATCCAAATCCTCCATTGGTTCTATATTCATGAATTGAACCTATTACTTCTATAGCCTCTTTATCTTCTCTTAAACTAATATTGTCACTTCTATATATTGTGGTTATTTCTTTAAGATATTCTTCATCCATTGGCTCTCCAACATTCACTGGTTCATCAAGAGGTCTTCCTACCTGATCCTTGGTATAAGAAATTTCACCAGTTTCTTTGTTGTAAACATATCTTTGTAATGCATCGAACATTAGTCCATCTTCATCAAGCCTTAATGAATGACCATGAACAGTTGCACCTCTTAAACCAGATTTTGCAGGGTCGAAAAAATCAGTTTCAAGTAAAGTTTTGGAAACCCTTTCTAAATCAAGTTCTCTCATTTCAATAACTTGTCTTCCTGATAGAGTGCCAGTGTCAACTCCTCTAAATCTCCACATATATGTTCTGGCTCGATCATATGGTTGAGCAGGAGCATTATACATTGAATCAGCGAATTGTATGTATCTTATCCTAACTCCTTCTTTTGCACCTTGAATTGGTTCCACTAAATCTTTCATCGCATCTTCGCTAAAGTCCATCTCATCTAAAGGAGGATGAACAGTTTTGTAACTTTCTCCAGGATTTCTATGACCCAAAACCTTAACTATATCCTCATCAGAAATACTTCTAAGTTTTTTAAATTCAAAATCTGGATTCATGTGTTTTCTACGATTTTCAGCAATTTTAGTTTCTCCAGGACTATATTGGGCTCTATAATTCATTATCAATCACCATTTATTAATTTTACTGTTTCTTTTGATCTTGCATTAGGATCAACTAATCCTATCATTCGAGGATCTATATTTTGTTCAAATCCTAAACCATATTTCAAATAATCTGAAACAGTAGTGCTGGTTTTAGTAAAAATACCAACTAAAATTTCATATTTAAAATTCAAAGTCTTCGAAAGAATAACATCCAAATCTTTTAAAAATAAATTAACTTCTTCAATATCGACAGTTATTATAATAACTCCAACTGAAACAAAAAGTTCCAATTCTTCTTTTTTAACTTTAATTACTTTTCTATCAGGATGATTCACCTTAGTTCCTCTTGCAGGACCAAATCCAATAATTTTTGGTAGAGATTCGCCATGTATGATTATTCTAAAAATTTTTTTTTTCTCAAGTATCTTATTAAGTATTTTTTCGGTTGTTTCAGGCTTTAAACGTCTATAAGGAAAGATTTTTATATCAATTACTTTAATTTCATCCATACTGTTACTCCAATGAAATATTTTTATCCAAATTTTACAATTTTAAAAAATATCTATAGTATTTTAAAAAACATTTATAGTAAAAAAAAAAACACGAATTAAATTGTTTTAAAGATTATAACAATTAAATTTTATTTTTTATTGATGCTACTCCTTCAGCAATAAACTTAATTGGTTCTTTAAAATACTCAATATCTCCATATACAGTCCCTATTAATCCAGATGTAGATTCAACAGAAAACATTTGTGTTCCTGCATCCAAACACATAGCTGCTGCATTACAAGGTATCGCAAATCCTTTACTGTGTCTCGTGACAACATGATTTCCATGAAAAGTACCTGGACCTCCTCCACCATAAATACCATGTGAAAAAAAACTCATTCCAACACCAGTTCCTTGAGCCCTCCCAAAATCAACACCTGGAAGTCCTGTTTCATACTCCAACATATCGTTAAAATATAAAAGTGTTGATGCAACTCCTTGAGCTGCACGAGTCGCACCCACATTAACAATTACAGAAGCAATGAGACCAGATGCAGCATAAGCATTCCATAAAGCCCAATCTGTTGGCTCATATGAATTAAACCCAGAAACCATAGATTTTTTTGATTTTATAACTCCATCTTCAATTGCTCTTACAACAAGAGAATTTATAACTGTTCCAACAGTGCCTTTACCATTTTCTTTAACTAAATCAAAAACTAAATTATTAGCATTTAATCCCTGAAAAACCATTCCTAAAAGATGAAATCTTTCAAAAGCCCCCAAAGCATCGCCCATTTCAAACATTGCAGTATGTTCTAAAATTGATGAAAGTGCAACAGCATTAAGTGTATTTTTTTTTGTTATTGCTACTACATGATTAGCCATGATATTCCTTAATCCATAACCTAATCCTTCTAACATTACTGGTGGTCCTAATAAAGCTGTGACATTAGCTCCTTTAAAATCTACACTTTGAGGGTACTGTCCTAATACTGCCGTCTTAACAGATGAAGCATCAAATTTATCTACATCAAATGTATCAATAATAGCTTGAATTACAGCTTCACCAGCAACTAATGTGGAAACTGTATAGTCTGTTGCCATATTTAGTCTTTGAGATGGCAGTTGTACTAACATTTGCTTTCCATTGTTAATTTTTTTGTAATTAAAATCATCTCCTTCATGAGTTTGAATTATTTTTTTGATTTTTTCTGCTATTAAATCCACATTGTCAACTATAGGCAACTTTAATTCTCTTCCAGGCACAAAATTAGATTTACCTCCAAAAGCAGCATTTTCAAGTGAATTTTCTATTGCAGCTAAATTAATAGCTACTGAGCGTTTTACTTCATGTACAATTTTCTCCATTGTAGGGTTTAACATTGGACTTAAAGCTTCCAAAGGCACATTTTCTTCTAATAGTTTTCCATTAACTCCATATAAGTCTATTTTATCTTTATATGTTAGCATTTTTTACACCTTCTAATTAAAACAATTTTTTAAACATTAAAAATCTTTTTAAACATTAAAAAGTATTTTTGGAAATTATAACATGAATAAAATTATTTAATATAGTCATTAAAGTTACTATAACTTTAAAAAAAGAAAATATAGTAATTATATTCTCTTATGGCTTCCAATAAACTTTTTTTTATCCATGATAATACATAGTAATATAATGACTATAGGTCATATAATTACTATTGGTTAGTTACTATATAAAGTTTTGTATTTAATTTTTGTAAAAATTTTAGATTTAAAAATATTTTCAATCAAAATTGTTTTCAATTGAATTTATTCTTTGAACAATGAAAACAAAAGAAAAATATTGACCTCATAGAAAATTAAAAATTTTCTAAACTTAAATTCTAAGTTAAAAACACAAAATTTTTAAAAACCAAAACCAAAGTTTTTTTTTTATAAAAAATAACTATATCTAAGTAACTAAACTTATTCAAATCACTGCACTCAAATAGGATACAGCAGATACTAAGAATGAATTTTTTTAAAGTGTCTATGTAATGATCCCATCTCATCTATCTTTTTAGCAAATGAAGACATTGTAGTTTGAAATTTTTCTCCTTCAGAAGCTGAAATCCATTCAAATCTAAATCTTTCTCTATCTATTCCTAAAAGTTCTATTGTATCACCAACCATGTTAGCTCTCCTTCTCCATTTGTAGTTACCTGAAGAATAATGACAGTCTCCCATATGACATCCACCTACAAAGACACCATCTGCTCCATCACTAAATGCTTTAAGAACCATTGAAATAGTGATTCTTCCAGAACACATAACCCTAATAATACGAATGTTTGGAGGATATTGCATTCTTGCAGTACCAGCTGTATCTGCTCCTCCGTATGAACACCAATTACAACAAAATCCTACAACTTTTAAATCATCACTCATAATAATCACCTTTCTATTCATTTTCTGGACTATACAATGGAGGAAGTTCATCAGTGATTCCCGCAATATAACCAGTATTTTCACGATAATTTTTTTGGGCTTTATAGTATATCTTTGAAAGAGGAATGTGTACAGGACATACATCTTCACATTGCCCACAATTTATACAACTGAAGCTCATATGAGTCAATCTAACACCTTGAAAAGTCAAAGGATCAGGAGGTGTTAAACTTTCATTTTCAAAAAATCTTTCAATTTCACATTCATTACACCAACAGATTGGACAAACATCACGACAACCATAACACTCAATACATCTATTCCAATACTCGTCCCACTTTTCAATTGAAGGGTATTCAGTGTTTAATTGTTTTTTCTGAAATTTATCAGCGAGCTTTTCCATGATTTTTTCCAATTTAGCTCTAATTTCAATTTGTTTATCAGAAGGTGTTTTAGATTCAATGAATCCATCCTTTACAGCATCATTAATTAGTTTTACTCCTTTTTCACTTATAACTTCAGTGAATGTCCAGCCTTCAGTTGCTCCCCAGTTACCACACACTATATCTGTATTTCGAGGAATCTTGACTTCACAACGCTGACAATTTTCACGACGACCCCATCCCTTTTCCTCTAATTCATCAATTTTAACACCTTTTTCTGTTCCATCTTTAAGCAATACTATGATCTGTCCTTTATCTATTTCCTCTTTAATTATATCTTCAGGATTAAGATCATAAAACAGCTCAAACATTCTCTGTGCTGGTTCTGGCATTAATGTTCCACCACAGTTAAGACCTATAATAAATAAATTCTCACTATTAAAACGATTTCTTTTTACTAACTCATTAATAGCCATGGCATCACAAGGTTTAACAACAACAGCCAATTTTTTATCATCCAAGTATTCTGAAATCAAATCAGCTACCATTGTAGGTGCACAATGCAAAGATCCTGCTGTTTCCAATATCTCCTTGGGGTCTGTTATAAAAACTGGAACACCATCATAAATATCATCATATTTTTTAATATTTAAGACTCCATCGACTACTTTAGTTTCTAATAAATATTGTAAAATAGAGGTAATAGAACCTCCACACTCTCCTAAAGTACATATATCTTTATTTTTTGATCTAATCTCTAAAAATTTTGACATAAAATCACCTTTAATAAATCTTTAATCAAATTATTAACAGTTTATAATTCACTAAAAATGTGTTCAATTGAATTTGTGGTTTCAGGTGCTTCAATAACTTTTTCAAAACTTTGATTTGTTCCTACGGTATTTGTAAACGTCCCTGATTTTTCAAACCATAGAGAAGTAGGAAGAATTGTATCAGCTATTGAAGATGTTCCATTCAATGATGTATCAATAGCTATAAAACTATCGAAATTATGTAAATTGATATTGTCTCCATCATCATAAGTTAAAATATCTGCTTCAACAGTTATCAAAACTTTTATTTTAGATAGTAATTCTTTTAGTTCATTTTTATCCAAAGGTAAGAAATAATTCATAGTTCCAAAGCTGTTAGATCCAGGTAAAACAGGTAAAATCTTTGAATTTGATTTTTTAACGATTTCAACTAATTTATCAAAGTTATCTATTGATTCTAATATATTAAAAATAATTATTGAATCTTTATTAAGTTCATTTTTAATCTCATTTGGAAATTCATCTAAAAAATCAGAAAATGAGAAAAATTTGAAGTGTTTATCAGAATTTATTGAAGTTGTAGTAAGATCAGAATAATCTGCTGAAAATACTGGAACTCCATTATCCTTAGCCATGAAAACTCTTCTCCCAATTAGAGGGTTATCTACAATAATATTTCCAATTATAAAAAGAAAATTGGCATTTTTTAAATCTTCATAGTTTGCAAAAGATAAATCATCATAACCTTTAAAATTTGGAAAGTTGTGAGAATAGAAGCCTATATTCTTTATTCCTCTACTTTCTGCAAAATTTTTTATAATTGCATTTTCTTCATTTGTAAGTTCTCCAGATACAACAATACCAATTTCATCCTGAGAATGAGATTTTAAAGATTCATTTATTAAAGAAAAGGCATCTTCCCATGAGGATTCAACTAATTTATTTTGTTGTTTTTGATGTGGAACAATGATCCTATTTTCTTGAATATCTTTGTAAGAACTTCTACCTCTTAAACAATTTTTTCCTTCATTAATAGGATGTTTTTTGTACGGATAAGTTCCAACAACCTTTCCATTATTACTAATCAAATTTATTCCACAACCAACACTACAAAAAGAACATATAGTATGCTTTATTAACAATTTTCACACCTCTATCCTTAAATATCTGTTAATTTTAAATAATCTGAATTATCACAGTTTACTTTTTTCAAAAATGTTCCTTTTTTTCCTTTAGAAACAATTTTTTCTTGAATTTCAAAAAAATGTTCTTTAGAAAGATTTAATAAATTCAAGAGTATCTCTAAACATTTACTAAAAATGACCTGAGAAACTTCAGTTTTAGAGAAATTTTCTAAGTCATCTGAATTTAAAATTCCCTCAATTTGTAAATTTAGAGGAAAAGATTTGGATGTTTTTATTTTGCAAACATAACCCATTATTTTCGCTGTATCATTTTCAAAATCTACAGACCAGTCAACAGCCAAATCTAACTCCTGACTTTTGATGTTATGTTGAGGTCTAATCATTCCAATTTTTTCAATGCACATTTTCATTATTTCACCACAAAGTTTTCAATATATTATATAGATCTATTTTTAATTTAATAATTCAAGATTTTAACTAACTTAGTCTTAATTGTAAAGTATTCATTGATAGAGTCAAACATTTCATCAACATCGTATACAAATCTCAAATTATTAACAAATCTTTAAATAGTAATAAACATATATACTTATCTAAAAAACAATACTTATAAAACACCTTTAAACTAAATAAGATATGATATTATTCGTTTATTTTATAAATCCATGCAAAAATTTGATAACTATATAAAAATAAATAAAAAGAATAGATTTATTAAAAAAAGTATTAATATGACATTTTCCAATAATTTTTTAAAAATTATTCTTTTTAGAAAAAAGTAAAAATAAAGAAAATAATTTTGTATAACAATGATATTCTCTGGAATTAACAAAAATAAAGCATTTTAATTCAATGCGAACAAAAATTTTAGTATTGAACTAATCAAAAAAAATAGTAATACAATAATAAAAATTATGATTATTTAATTACTTTTAATAATACAACTTTAAAAAGTATGATTATTAATCTAATAATTACTTATAAAAAAATATCATAATTAGTAAAAGTAATAAAAGAAAATAATCTTAATCAAAAATTATAATAATAATTTTTAATAAAGTATTACATTATTTAATTCAATGAATTATTTATTTATTGATTCTTTAATATCCCAAAAATTCTTTAAAACTGTTTTATAAAATATCTATCCCATTATTCAAATTCTAAATAAGATAACATCTTTTTATTAGTTTATAAATAAAAAAAGTATAGATATTAATTTTCAATTGAGTATTACATTATTAAAAATAAGCATAATTATTAAATATTATCATTATTAAGTAATTTTTAACTCAAATTAACATAAAATAAGATTTATTCATACTATTTACCAATTTCTAAGAAATGTTTTCATTAAAAAATTTTAGAAGAGTATATATGAGTATTACTATTTAATAAAATAATATCATTATAGTAAGTTGATTGGAGTAATTGGTAAGGAAGGTAACGAGTATAACTATTTTTACAATAAAATCTAAACTTCGCTCAAATGGATTTCATCTGAAAAATTATCTGAAAAATTATCTAATCTTAAAACAAATATCCATACAACTTATTATCAATGATTTCATATAGTTATTGACTTATTTCAAGTGATAAGCTTTCCGAATTAGAAAGTCATTTGAATCAAATTTTATGATAAATAATCTTTGATTATTTTATTAGTAAAGATTTTAAACATTGAATAAGCAATATCAGAATATAGTTTTCATAAGGTACTACTTTAGAATTGAATAAATTTATTATTTAATACATATTTTACTATGTGATAAAATGGTAGTTAAAATTGGAATAGTTAAAAGTGGAAATATTGGTACTTCACCAGTATTAGATCTATTGCTTGATGAACGTGCAGAC
Source organism: Candidatus Methanovirga australis (assembly GCA_031272765.1). GTDB lineage: Archaea > Methanobacteriota > Methanobacteria > Methanobacteriales > Methanobacteriaceae > Methanovirga > Methanovirga australis. The sequence goes on from JAISTD010000097.1 coordinate 26,298, forward strand.
AGACCAAACATCGATGTAAGAATAGTTGGCTCTGGTGCTAAAATGGGTCCTGAACAAGTGGAAGATGTGGTTCCTAAAATTAAAGACTTCAACCCAGATTTCATAATATTCATAAGCCCAAACCCAGGTGCTCCAGG
>JAISTD010000103.1 GCA_031272765.1 Candidatus Methanovirga australis
AACAATAAGATATTGTATTCTCTTAGGATTCCTAATTTTGAGGTTAAGCAGGCTTATGAAGATAATTTAATTGATTTTTATTTAAGTGAGGTTGAAGAGGATATTGTTGATTTTAAAGATGAATTATGGGAGGATATTAAAAATGGTGATGGTGAAAGTTTAGCTGATTATTTGGAGATTCAATTTGGTGAAATCCCATATCATCTTAATCTTACCAATAAAAGGGATAGGTGGAAGCTTAAACAAACAATATTTTTAACCTTACTTAAACATTTAGGTTTTAAAACCAAAGGCGAAGTTGTTATTAATCAAGGCAGGATTGATGCCATTTTTAGGGATAGGAAACATGTTATTGTCTGTGAAGTTAAATACACTCAAAATCAGAGAAAATCCATTGGTGAATTAGTTGATGAGGCTTTGAGTCAGATTCATGAGAAGCAGTATTATAAGCTTTATTTGAATAAGAAGTTTGTTGTGATTTTGCTTGCTTTGGCATTTAAAGATGTTCAAATCAATAAAAAAGACATTTTAACTAAAGTAAAATGCAAAATAGAGAAAATAAGTTCTGAAAATAAGATTGTTTGAATAATTAATAAAATAGTGCTTAATAAAATTAATTATTTTAAAAAATTAAACAATAATATTATGTATTTTATCTAATAAAGGATATTTAATAGATTAATATTAATTTAAAGAAATTTATTTTTTAAGAACATTATCAAACTTACTATATTTATAAAAAAATGGTGGTAGATATTTTGATCGTAGGTTTTATTGGTTTTGGGACTGTTTCTTCATCTCTTTCAAAGATTTTAATTGAAAATGACTGTGAAGTAATAAGTTCATCTAATGGAAGAAGCTTGAAAACTAAGGAATTAATTAAAAAATTAAAAGTTAAGGATTTAAACAATTTTAATGAAGTTTCAAAGAATTGTGATATTTTAATATCTGCAAACATGCCTTCAAAAGCTGTGGATATTGGGAAAAATTATGGTTCTCTTACAAATAATATTTTTCTTGATTTAAATAACATATCCCCAGCATCAACTAATGAAATTAGAAATATGGTTGGTGAAAATTTTGTTGATGGAGCTATTGTTGGTAATGTTAATAAGGATAAATCAGCTATTTATTTGTCTGGTGAAAAAGTTAATGAAATAGCTGTTTTAAAGGATTATGGACTTAATATTAAGGTTATAAGTGATAAAATTGGAGATGCTTCTAAACTTAAGGTTTTACGAAGTATTTATACAAAAGGAGTTTCTGCTCTTCTAATTGAAACATTTGAAATAGCTAAACAGTTAAATTTAGAAGATGAACTTTTAAATATATTAGCTACTACTGAAGGAGATAATTTTAGAAATTCATCAAAGTCAAGGATTGAAAATTCTGTTAATCAACTGAGGAAGTATGAGGAAGTAGAAGAAATTGTGGATTTTTTAAAACAGCTTGAAAATGTGAATGTTGAATTCATTGACTCAATGAAGAACAGCTTTAAAAGAAAATTTTAATTTAATATCTAAATTAACTTATTATTAGGTATTTCAATCCCCTTTTCTTTTAATTTACTTCTTAAAATAAGAATCGCCTTTTTCTCTTCATTACTACCTACTTTGTTAATAATTCTCTCAGATTCATCTAAACGATCTAAATAATAATTCTGCATATCCTTATCAACAATATCAATACGAGTATAATTAACTAAAGATTCTAATAGTGAATAAATACTTCTATTTAATGGGTTAACACATTTATTTAATTTTACTATTTCACAAACCTTAGATTTAATAAATCCTGCTTCAGATTTCCTAACAGGATCATTATTTTTATCAATATCTTTTATCTTAGTAACTTCACAAACTATGTATGCTTCAACCTCTTTTAAATAAGGATAGTTTTTATCATTGTTATGAAATTGAAAATATTCCTCTTCAAGATTTCCAACTGTAGACAATGTAAGATATAAAGGATTTCTTGTAATATTAACAATGAACTTTTTGTTAAGCCTTATGTTTTCTAAGGTCTTACTTCCTTTAAATATACGGCAGGTTATTTCATCAGTATTTTTAATAGCTATTCCTATAGGTGCTGCATTATTTTCATTATTTTCATTGAAAGTTGTTATTATCGTTTCATAATAATAACCTTTTTTCATATTTATGTCGTTTAAATCTACAGTTGACATTTTATCCATTAAATTATGTTCTAATTAAGTTAATAATATTCATATTCCAATAATCTATTAATCTCATCAATATTCAATGGTTTATTTTTAATTTCCCTAAGATCCTCAATTGTATAACCATAATACTCAACAGTTTCTAAAAATTCTTCAGATGGATCTAGTGATTCAGCATCGTGCAATAATTCATCATATCCCCAAACTCCACCAATATCTTCAGGAGGACATAATCCTTTTCCTGAAGCACAACGAGGGTATGTTATTCCATCTATGGCTTCAACATATTTATTAAATGTAATTTCATGTATCCATCCATCACCAAAATCATACTCATATTTAATTTCTTATTTATGTCAATAACTTCTTTTAAAGTAATTGAATCACTTGCAATGGCATGATCCATCATATCTACTTCTGAATAAAATTTGTCCTTAACATAAAAACCATATAAATGATAATTTAGATTGTGTATGAATTCTTTAAATATTATCATTTTTATAAAAACATTCTTTATATTAAGTATCATTTTTATATTATTAATAATATATATTTAAAATATAATAATCATTAATTTAAATCTATATTTATTAAATTAATATTAAATGTTATTATTTGAATACTATTTATTATATTAAAGAAAATTATCATTATTAAAAGATTATCTATAAATCAAGATCAAATAAAACTGAAATCAATGAAAGACTTATGATCATATTATAATTATAATTATTATTAATGGAGAGATTAAATGGCAATCCACCCTATTGAATTTAGATATGGAACAACAGAAATGAAAAGTATTTGGGAAGCAGAGAATAAATTACAAAAAATGTTAGATATTGAATCTGCATTAGCACAGGCAGAAGCTGAACTTGGAATAATAAGTAAAGATGTGGCAATGGAAATTAAATCTAAGGCAAATATAAAATATGTGAAATTAAAAAGAGTTAATGAAATTGAAAAAGAAAAAAATCATGACATTGCAGCTTTAATTGAAGGATTAAAAGAACAGTGCGATGGTGATGCAGGAGAATATGTCCATTTTGGAGCAACATCTAATGACATTGTAGATAGTTCAAACTCACTATTATTCAATGAGTCAATATATATTTTAAAAGATAAAGTCAAAAAATTGACAAATATTATTCTAAATTTATCAAAAGAAAACATCAACAGAGTTTGCATTGGCAGAACTCATGGACAACATGCAATTCCCACAACCTATGGAATGAAGTTTGGATTATGGGCTGATGAATTACACAGACATTGGGAAAGATTAGAATTTTCTAAAAATAATTTATGCTTGTCTATGATGAACGGTGCCGTTGGAACAACTGCAGCTCTTGGAGAAATTGGTTGGGAAGTTCATAAAAAAGTTTCAGAAATATTAAACCTTCCATATGCTAAAATTACAAACCAAGTTCTTCAAAGAGATAACCACGCTGAATTTATGATGGTAATGGCAAATATAGCTACAACCTTGGATAAAATAGCTTTAGAAATAAGAAATCTTCAAAGAACAGAATTAAATGAAGTTGGCGAATTTTTTGACCCAGAAAAGCAAGTGGGAAGTAGTACAATGCCACATAAAATGAATCCAATAACTGCTGAACGTATATGTGGTGTTAGTCGTGTTATAAGATCTTATGTTGTTGGAATTTTGGAAAATAATCCTTTATGGCACGAAAGAGACTTAACAAATTCTTCATCTGAAAGGATAATCTTTCCAGAAGCTTGTATATTAACAGATTATATTTTAAATTTAGCAATTAAGTTACTGAGCAACTTAGAGTTTCACCAAGATAACATTGAGAAGAACCTTAATTTAACCAAAGGTTTAGTAATGGCAGAACGTTTAATGGCTGAACTTACAAGAAAAGGACTTGGTAGACAAACTGCTTATAAATTGGTTCGTGAAAGTGCGATAAAAGCAAGTAAAGAAAATAAATTACTTAGTGAACTTATAATTGAAAAAAAAGAGATTAAAGAGTATTTAAGTGAAGAAGAAGTTAATGATATTATGGATCCTCATACATATATTGGATCTGCTAATATAATCGTAAATGAACTTTTTCAAGACTCTAAAAATTGGTTTAAACATTAAATGGTCATATATCTTAAAATAAAGGGTTATATTCCTAAAATTTAAATTAAATCACAACTTATTTTTATTATATATTATAATAATTTGTTATATATTATAATAAAATATTAATAAAATAATAAATTTTATATGATAAAATTATAATAAAATAAAATGTGATAAATGATAGGTTATGATAAAATGGTAGTTAAAATTGGAATAGTTAAAAGTGGAAATATTGGTACTTCACCAGTATTAGATCTATTGCTTGATGAACGTGCAGACAGACCAAACATCGATGTTAGAATAGTTGGCTCTGGTGCTAAAATGGGTCCTGAACAAGTGGAAGATGTGGTTCCTAAAATTAAAGACTTCAACCCAGATTTCATAATATTCATAAGCCCAAACCCAGGTGCTCCAGG
>JAISTD010000153.1 GCA_031272765.1 Candidatus Methanovirga australis
CAATGTTTATAGGGAAAATTTACAGAAAATTAATATTTTCCAATGAACATGTTTAATAAGGCATATATTCAACATCATGGGGTAAATCAAGACACCCCCCAAATCAATTATAAAAAAAAATGGAAAAGAACCTTGATTAAACAATATAAAATAAATAATTTGAAAGGTGATATAAAATGTCAATGAATAATCGTATTAGAAGAGATAAAAGAAACTTTGGGAGATCCATTCGCTTCCAATTAAGGATGGATTTAGGTTCTCTAAGTTTGGACGGTGTATTAGATGAATAACAAAATCTACGGCATACTCATAGTACTCCTATTAGCTATTAGCCTATCTGCTTCCGCTGCCTCTATTCCTAATGTAAACACAGAAAATAGAAATTCAAATATAATTAATACAACTCCTAAAACATCAAATGTTCCATATACTACTGTTAATGATCAGAGTATGAACTATGCACAACTCCTGAATTACTTATTAGTTACTAAAGAAAGTGACCAACCAAACTATATTGTTTGTAATGGTTCAGGTACTAATTTATCAACTTATACTTTCACTATATCAACAACTCCTCTTGATGATTATCATTCCTTATCTGATAATTACAAAGATGTGAGTTTAAGTGATAGTAAATGGAAAGGCACATTAGTTTACACTCCTGAAGATTATAATTTAAAATCCATCTTCATAACAAACAATGATGATAATATTGATACTATTAACTATGCTACTTTCAAGCAAGATCTTAGAAATACTCAATTTTGGAAAGCTCCAAAATTTGAAGTTAGTTTTCCTGAATTCCCATTGACTGATAAAGAACTGGAAGACATTGCTAATGACGATAAGGCAACCATACTTAACAAACTTGCTACTATTAATCATTGGTGTATCTACATGAAAACATCTTATACAGACTTTGGATCATTAAAGGAAACCACATTATATACAGTGCATAATAAATATGTTGCTGCAGCTCGTAGTGGAAATTATTCATCTGGCATTGGTGGATACTTCGAAGATGTAGACGATAATAGTTTAGAAATTATAGCTATGTATGATCAAAGTATGAAAATACCATTAGATAAAGTACGTTTTTCATTATCAGGTATTAATTTAGATCTTGATGATGTAGTACATTTATTAGAGGTTGCTAATGTAGCTATTCCATCTGATTTTGGAATGGACAAACCATTAAAATTTACTATATGTGGTTTAAAGGGTATTCAACTATATATTAAAGATCTAAATAATTATGCTACTGAAATATTCTATGAATTAGATCAAGAAACTATGGATATATCAGCTGAAAAAGATTATCGTTCTTTGATTAAAGATGGTCTAATTATTCCTCCTAAAGACCCCACACATGATGAAATAAGCAAGCAGTTTATTAATAATAAGATTGGACGATTGAATGAGTATCGTGACTATGTACATGAAAATTTTAATGATTCTGAATCCACTAAAATGTACAATCACTTTAGTAATCAAATCGACTCAATGATAAATTACTTAGAAAAATATCTACAATAACCCAAGCACTGTTTACTTGGATAATATTCCTCCGAAATGAGGCTAAACTACAATTAAATTATAAATAAAAATAAAAATTGGTGATAAAAAATGATTCGAAATAAGAAATGCTTTGGCAGATCCATAAGATTTGCTAATCGTAAAGAAAGAAATGTATTAGGTTGGGATGTAATATGAGAAAGTATATTGGATTATTCATAATATTAATTTTAGCTATTAGTCCAATGGCTTCTGCCGCTAATAGAACTTTTACTATTCCTACAAACACACATAATTCAAATATCAACGATGGTTCTGCTGGGTCCGTCTATGGTAATGAATCAAAGCCTCTTCATAATTCTTCAGACATTGATACTTCATTGTCTTTTAAGGATATTATGGAATATTTTAGTTCTGGTAAAAAATCCAGTTATGTAATTATCGTTGGTGATCTTAATAATATCCAATCTTGTAGATTTGTTTTAAGTGAAGCAAGTCCAGATGGATACCATGATGTGAAAAATAACTTCAAATATGACTTACACGATGAGATATATAAACCTACAATAATGTATGATCCTGAAGATTTTGTATGGCCCACAATATTCTTAACTAATAGTGTGTCTAATCCAAATGTGGATCAACAAGCCATCTTTACTTTAATGGTACGTAATAGCCAATATGCATCCTTGAATGATATGAGTATACCAGACATTGATACTAATGGTTGGAATGTTACTTTTGATGATGATGCTGATATTGGGGATGTGTATGATTTATTGACTAAATGTTACTCCATTATCAATATGGTGAAAATGAAGTTTGATATTCAAACAACTTCTTATAAAAGACAATCACAAGAATCTTATGTCCACAACTTAATTATTGGTAAAAAAAGAGGAACAGACACCTCAAAATATGGTAGAGGCTATTGGCCTCAATTCATGGGTGTTTCTAATGATGAATTAGAAGTTATGAATATAAAGTATCAAACTATCAAGCATTACGTTAAACCTACAAGTTTTGCTATTGAAACTGCAGTACTCCATTTAGTCGACATTCAATTAGTTATGAAAGCTGCTGCACTTGCAGCAGGAGACATTCCTGTTGTCGGTGGTAATTTGAAGAATGCTCTTGATTATTCTCTTTATGCTATGGATTGTTTAAAACAAAACATTGCTTGGAAGAAAAATAGTTTAGATGCAGAATATAATAAAGCAGATCAGATGACTTGTGATATTTCAGCTGAGAAATCCTATCGTTCTGAAGTTGATAAAAGTGTTATGAATCCTACAACCCCAACTGATTCTCAATTACAATCTTATAACAATAATATTGATGGATATAAGGTTAATTTGCTAAATTTGTCTTCAAATGAATATGATAGAATATTCGGATTCGATAATCTTGAAGAATTAAGATCCAAATACATGGAAGGTTGCAAATACTATGATGATGTTATTGAAACATATAATATGTATGGTAAGAGAGCCCCAGGTAAATACTACGATTATCAAAAAAAGTACAGGGGTTTTTATAGTGACATTGATAATGTTGAGAAAATGAATAAAGATGAGCAAAAAGTTTGGGATTTCTATAATAGTATTTTAGATAACCAATATAATGTGCTTGAAAGTGTTAAATTTAAAAGGTGATTAGATGAATATCGTTAAGTGTTTAGCAGTTATGCTAATGAGTATATTGTTTGTAAGTGCTGTGAGTGCTACAACAGTAGATTTAAGTTCAGATAGTGAAGTACAAGCAATTTACAAACAGAAAAACATTGATCCAAAAAGTGTTCCAATGTTTGATTTAAAAGTCCATGAATACGAAAACTATGCATGGGAATGTAATATGGATGATAGTTTCAAGTATGAAATTTATGCAACCGAGATCGATAATGAACCAATATCTAGAAAACTTATTGATTCTGGCTCTGGTGATGTTGGATGGAAAACTTTACAAATTTCAACCCTTGTTACTAAAATCGAATTTCGCTTCAGTGGTGAAACCTACACCCGCATATGGTATGCTTTTATCCCTGGTCAGAGCGAACAGAGAGCTTGGTGGACCTGTCAGCACGCAGTTCTACAACAAAGTAATTATCCTAATTCCAGTAGCCATAGTGTTGACTTTTCATCCAAAGTTCGTGGATGGCCTAATGGTAATACCCCTTTTATTAAAGTTGATGGGAATACTGGAGTTTTCAGCAATCCTAAAGATAATTCATGGGGTTATGGTTGGGAATGGGATTATAACTAACTTTCCCATTTTTTATTTTTTTATTTTTTTCAAAACATGTGGGTTGTCTAACAATACAGACTTTTTAAAAATTGCTTGCTTTAATTTCAATTTAAAGATTTATACTATCTTTTTTGTGTGAAAATATTGATGAACAGTCTCTATAATCCTATTATTTGATGGCTTTATTTAATAATTTATATAAATTGTAACCAAACTGAGTTTCATAATTACAATTACAGATTATAAAATCTTATTTTAATTAAGTAATTTCAAACACATCACAAGATGACCATCTTAACAACAAAATTATTATAATTATTCCTCCTCATTGTTTCTCTAATTAGTATCATATATTCTATTAATAACAGTACTTCTCCAATTCATAACATTTAATTTAAATTTATTAAAAATCATTCTTTAAATTTATTCAGATTTTAATTTAAATGCAGGTTAAACTTTTTTAAAAATTTAATAAAAATATGTTAGGTTAACAAAGTCAAACAGAATACTATAGTTTAAAATTTAAAAACAGAGACTTTGTTTCCTAAGTTTAATAAAACTTATTTTTAGAAATTATAGTTTATAACCATCTATTATATAAAATTATTTTATAATTAAAAATAAGAATATTTATTAATTTTATTAAAAATATAGATTATTTTAATATATAAAAAAAATTATTAAAATGTGGAAAATTTTTTCTTAGACTAAATAATGGTTAAACTATGAAAATATTGTTTATTGGAGCAAGATTATTTGATGATGTCTATTTTTATCTTCAAGAAAAAAACATTAAAAGCATATTAACAGAATCTAATGAAAATTCTGACAATCTTGATTTAGCAGATAAGTATTATATTGTTCCAAGAGGAATGTCTGAACCTTTGAAAATAGCTATTGAAGAAAAAGTTGATGGTGTTATACCTTTAATTGGTATTGATACTCCTTTATTTGATGTTGCATTGATGAAAGAAGTTTTAGAAAATAATTATAATATTCCTGTAATTTCTTCTAATAAAATAGCTATTAAAATCTGCATTAACAAATTTTTAACCAAAAAATTTTTTAGATATTTTAATATAAAAACACCAAAATACTTTATTTTCAATAATAATAAAGATGATGATAATAATGAAGATAATAAAACTAATAAAAAAAATAGTAAAAAAGAAGATAATGAAGATAAAAATAAAAATATGAAAAATGAAGATAAAAAAGAAGATAGTAGTGATAATGCTGATTATAACTTAAAACTTAGTGAGATAGATTCACTTGATATTATAAATTCTTCATCTGCATACGATAATTTAAAATCATTTATCAAATATTTAAATAATTATGAAAACAAAGATTATGAGAATAAAAATTATCATGAATGTAATTATTATGAAACTAATGTTCATGAAAATAGTAATAATCTAATAAATAATCCTAATTTCCCTTGTGTATTAAAACAATTTGAAGGGCAAGGCGGTAAGGATATAGTAATCGCTAAGGATATGAATTCATTTGTAGAATACACTAATAAGTTTAATTTAACTTTATGTGAAGAGTACATTGATGGATATGAAATATCTATCGAAGTTTTATCTTATAAAAATGTTTATATTCCTCTTGTTCCTGTGTATAAAGGTGAAACATCTCTTGAAGGTATCCATCCTTTAAATAAAGTCAGGTATGCACCAAGTGAAGTTGAGGGTTTGGATAATGATTTAGTAAAGGATCTTGCAGTTAAAATAGCTAAAAATTTAAATGCTGAGGGAACTATCGATATTGATTTTATATTCTCTAAAAAGAATAAGGAGCTTTATGTTATTGAAATTAACCCTCGACCAAGTGGAACAAGATATTTATCCATGGCTTCAACTTCTATTAGTCCATTGTTAAAGTTGGTTGATATGATTTCAGGAGACTTTAATTTGAATAAGATTAATAATGAAATTAAGAACTATTGTGCTTTAGAAGTTCCAATTGGAAGTTATACTTCTCCTAAACTCGAAAAATCTTCTAAAAAGTTTGATAAGAATTCTTGGGTTGTTCATGGACCTGAGAATTATAAACGAGTCACTGTAAGTGGTGAGAATAAGGAAAAATTATTTGAGATTGTTAATGATACTTTAAATTTAGAAATTTAATTTTATCCATATTTAATCATTTAAGTGTTTTAATTCACATGATATGTCTCTGTCTTTAATTGCCACACCTAATAAAATAACATTTTTATCTATGTAAGGTTTGTAGTATTCTTTATCTGTAATTTGAGTCATGGCTTCATGGATCATTTTATCAAGGGATTTAACCAAAGAGTACTTAATCTCAATAACAACTACCAAGTCATTTTTCTTTAATAGGGCATCCATCCTGCCTTTACTTGTTGATATTTCTCCTTGAATTTCCAAACCAAGTATTTTCATCCAAGATAAAAACATCATTTGATAGTTAGCTTCTCTAATCTCTTCTTTAACATTTTTATAAATTGAATAAGGAATATTTGAAAATAGAATATCAAAAGATTTTTGAAGAGCCTTATTATCTAATTTAATAATATCATTTAGCATATTATCTGCTAAAGAAGGAAGGTTTCCTACTGATTGTTTGGTGTAGTATGATAGAATATGAGTGTAAAGGGAGTTATCCACTTCATGGTTAGGAATACCTAATGTGTACTTAGGTATTTCACCCACTGCATAGTCTTCCTTTTTAATGGTTAAATAACCAGTTTGCAGAAGCACAGTTGTAAAATCAAGATTTTCAATATCAAAATCTGGAAAACTACCACTAATAACTTGATTCGGGTTTAATAATACACTAACATCAAAAACATGGTTTTTAATAAATTTCATTAGGAAAGTTGGGGTTCCTGTTTCAAACCAATAATTATTAAACTTCTTTTTAGTAAATAATGATAAGATTGAATAAGGATTGTATAAAAAATCTTTACCATTGTAGGAATAGCCATTGTACCATTGTTTAATTATATCAAGCAGATATTCATTTGTAATGCTGTTTTCTGAAGCAAGTTCGTTGATTCTTTCATCAAAGTAGGTTTCAAGTTCTTTTTGACTGTATCCACATATTAATGGGCAATCAAGTGTAAGATCTGTTAAGTTATTTAAACCAGAAAAAATGGAGGTTTTAGAAAATTTGGTAACACCAGTAATGAAAATGAACTCGATATATTCGTCACTGGATTTTAAAACATTGTAAAAGCTATTTAAAACCTTACGAATCTGATCTGCCAGCATTAAGTCTTCAATATTATCCATAATAGGTTTATCATATTCATCAATCAAAATAACAACTTTTCCAGACTTTTTATAAATTTCTTCAATTAAATCAGCAAATTTTCCAGATAGCTGTTTACTGTATGTATTTACACAGAATTTTCTTGCTATTCTATTTATTATGTCTTCTAATGAGTATTTCATGTCATTGATAGATCCATATTCTCCATTTCCTAAATCAATATGAATTACTGGATATGTTTGATTCCAGTCCCATTTATCGTATATGTATAGGTTTTTAAATAGTTTTTTATTTCCTTGAAAAACTTCTTCTAATGTTGAGATAAGTAAAGATTTCCCAAATCTTCGAGGTCTTGATAAAAAATATTTTTTCCCAGGTTTAATCATTTCATAAATGTATTTTGTCTTATCAACATACAAATAATCATTTTCAATTATTGTAGAGAATGTTCCAATATCTGTAGGTAAATCTTTCATGTTTTCATCTTTTCTATTTTCTCTTATAATTTTCTGTTATTTTTCATTACATTAATATGTTTCATGTTCTATACAATCGAGGTTTACAATTGATGATTTTATACATTATAATAATCACGAATTTATTTTTGCATATTCAACTACTTTTCAAATAACTTTTTGTAATTTAACATAATAAAAAATCAATTATTTAAGCTTAAAATATAAATTAATTAATACCATTAAAAAATCAAAGATTTTTAAACTTATAAAATCAAAGATTTTATAAATAATAAAAATATAATATGTTAATAAAGTTAGATAAAATAATATATTTATTCAAATTTGATAATCTTATTTCATACATTAACTTTTCCTCCAGAACCAATTTAAATTCTTTTTTGGATTTCTTCTTTAACTATTTTATTAACAATTTTTCCATCTGTCTTTCCTTTAAGTTTTTTCATTGACATTCCCATTAAAGGTCCCATAGCAGCCATTTGCCTTTCTTTAATCATTCCTTCATTGTTTATGATAATCTCTTTTATTATTTCTCTTACATCATTTTCAGATAAAAGTAAAAGATTTAGTCTTTTAGCTATTTCTCTACAATTAATTCTTGTTTCTTTATTTTCTTTTAAAATAGCTATTTCCTTTATAATAATGTTAATTCCATCTTTACCTATTGATTCATCTTCCAATAATTTGAAAACAGATTTAATATTCTCTAATGTTAATAATTCAATAGATATATTGTCTCTTTTTAATTCTTGTAAGGTGTAGGCATAGAAAGATCCAACTGTTATTGGGTCGACATTAAGGTCAGATAAAATTTCTTCAAATTCATCTGTTAATCTTCTTTTAATCAACTGACTTGCCAAGTCTTTGCTTATTTTATATTCTTCAATTATTCTATTTTTCTTTTCAGATATGAGTTCAGGTAGATTATTTGAAATCTTATTTATCTTTTCATCATCAATTTTTATAAGTGGAATATCTGTTTCAAGATACATTCTATTTGATGTTGGAAGAGGTCTCATATATTCACTTGTTCCATTTTCCAATACTTTTCTTGTTTCTTCAGGAACTCCATCAAACGCCATTTTAACTCTTCTTATAACCTCATTTAAGGCAAAGATAGCTATATCATCATCTGCAGCTAAGAAGATGATGGCATCATCATTGGTAGTTTTTAGGAATTCTTTTAATTTTAAAACCTCTTTTTCAGTGATTCCATAAGCAGGCAGCTCATCACTATGGAATATCCCAGAAACACCATATTTTTTAGCATAATCAGAGAGTTCACTACCGAATCTTCGGTTTGTTTGAAGTTCTAAACCGATTAAACCATTAAAACCTTTTAAAACAATAGCTTTTACAGATTTAGAATTTGATATGATTTTCGATTTTGTGCTTTCAAATACTTCCTCGACATTAAAGATCTCGTCTAAAACTTCACAGTTTCTTTTTTCAATTTCATTTTTAATTTTAATAAGATTTAATTGTCTTTGAACTTCTAATTCAACCATTTTTGGAATTAAATCTAAATTTTGAACTCCTTTAATCTCGACACGACTGCCTTCACTAATTGAAATGTTTAAATCTTGTCTTATTGTTCCAAGTCCTCTTTTAACATTAGTACTTCTTAATATTTGACCTAAAATTAGTGCAACTTCTTTAACTTCTTTAGGATCATGTATTGATGGGTCAGTTGTAATTTCAACTAATGGAATCCCCAATCTATCCAAACGAAATGTGGTAAATTCATCATCAGTTGCTATTCTTCTACCAGCATCTTCTTCTAAACAAAGATTTTCAATAGCTATTTTTCCGTACTCTGTATCAATATGTCCATTAGTAGCTATTAAAGCTGTTCTCTGAAATCCACCAGTGTTACTACCATCTATAACTTGTTTCCTCATTGTATGGATTTCATCAGTTATATTCATATTCAAAAGTGAAGCTATTGTGATAGATAAGTCTAAAGCTTCTTCATTTAAATTGTGAGGAGGTTCGTCATCGGTTTCAACTAAACAAGTTTCATAATTATATGCTTGATAATTGAAACTTAATTTTCTTAAGGATTCCTGAAATGCTGCTCTATCAACTTGACCTAACTCACTTTGTGTAGGTCTTAAATATCTTTTAATTTCATTATCAATTTCTTTGTCACTAAGTTCGTTTGGACAAGAACAAAACAGTTTAGTTTTAGTATTAAGTTGTTGATGAATTTCTAATCCCATTTTAAGTCCTAATTCTTTCCAATCCATATAATCACTTTAATTTATTAAGTTTATTAAATTTACCTTAAAATTATATAATTTATATTATTATAACTTATTAAAGTATGTTTACTATGTTTTTAAAAATAGCGTAGATTTTTTGACTATATTTTAAAATCCAATTAAAAATTTTTAGAAGTTTTTTCGTTTCTTCTGATTTCTTTATATATGAATAGTTCTACATTTTTTGCCAATTCTATATTTTTTATTTATATTATCTGGAGGATTTATTCATGAATATTAAAAAATTATTCATGGATATTAAAAAAAACTTTACAATTTCCTGTTCTTTTAGGAAGTTCTTCTTTGTTGTTTGTGTTTATTTATAGGATACTTTGTGTTCATCAGATGTGTATGGTCTTATCTGTTTTCAACAACCGTTCTCCTTTTGTGGTTTTTTGGAATGTTTGATGGAGGTTTTGAATATCTAAGTAACCTTAAGTTCAAAAATAGGATTCTAAATAGAAAAGTTATCGAAATTTTAGCTATAAACTTCGTGTTTATATTAATTTTCATATTATATAATTATATATTTGATTAAGGATCATAAGTAATTCATGACTACTACTATATTTAAATTTGAAACCATAAATGAGTATTTTTATGGATTTTGCAATTTAAACATAAAATATATTATATCCACATAATAATTCAATACATTATTTATTTTAATTATTTTTATATATTATAGTCATTATGAAAAAGTTTATAAATAACTCTTTATAAATGTTATTAAATGATTTTTAAAGATTTTAAATATATGGCATGCTCCAAATATTATTTATAAATATCCCAATAACCAAAAAAAAAATATTAATCAAACATTTGAGCATAATAAAGAATATTAATAGACTTTATAAAAAGCATTTTTCCTAATAAAAGAAATTGCGAAAATAATTGCATTTTCATAAAAATTATTACAATTGAATGGAAAACCATTGCTGAATCAGCTCGAAAATTAGGATATAGATATGAAACTATTCTAAAGATGGTTTGAAAAGGTAAAATAATAATGATTTAGAAGGAATAAAAATTTAAATAGGGGACGATGGTAGACCAGCTAAATATTAAACAAAGAGCAGTTAAAAGAAACTTAAAGAAGATTATAATAAAAATCATTCAATATTTCAACATCCCAATACACTTCATAACAACAATAAGACATATTATCACACCATGCAGAAGGATAAGCATAAACAGTTATATAATTCATTGGTTCACTTTCATTTATTTCATTATTTTCGACAACAACTTGCTTTAGAACTACAACTTCTTGTTGGGGATTCCAATAATTGCCTTTCTTTTTTAGCTTCTCCTATTAAATGAAATCCATAATCTTTTACTATCAATTATATGGATTCCGTGCATTTAAAGGTTCTACTATTATTAAAAGGAAAGATTAAGAGAATTATAATAACTCTCTTAAAACATTTTTGCATTCAAATCTAAATTAAATTGTCCAATTTTGTCCATTAGGATAATTTACTGTAAATGTTTGTGGTTCATGGAATTTACCTCCAGGACAATTGAAAAGCTCTCTGGAATCCATGAAACAATGTATAGTATCCATTTTGACCTCATTAGCCTTAGGATAATGATTATCGGCTGAGAATTTCATACCAATACGTTCATTATCTTTGCTAACTCCACAAACATATCCATCATATACTGGAAGTTGTACTTGAGGATAAACATATCTTTCATATACTTTATATTCTCCACTTTTTCTATATACTTTAAATGTAAGTTCAACATCACTAATTTTTTCTCGACCATTATATTCTAATTTAACATATACTCCACCTTTATATCCTAAAGTATAAGGATATGTAGTATACATTTGTATAGTTTTATTGTCTGTAGTGAGTCCTTTTATATCGGATAATACTATTCTATTATCAGATCCATGATTTCCAATACTATTATCTCTACTCAACCATAATCCAATGTCTCCAGCGGAGACATTACCTAAACTGAAACCATTAAGATTCCAAGAGTTACTAAACTTAATATTATTTTCGCATTCATAATATCACATTTTTTTATTTAATTAGCTACAGTTTAACCTCGATAAGCTAAGGAGGAATTCCGTTTATTGTAATCCATTAAAGCATCATAAAAATACTTGCTTTCACTTTTGAAAGATTTCAACCAATAAATAGGTATACTATCAAGAATCCAAACGCGGCAAAAATCATTATCATGTCTAAGACCATGACTATAAGCTTAAATTAATCTTTTACGAATACTTTTAGCTTCATAATCTTGATTAAATAAATTCCAAACTTTATCCTCAAAACTATTATTTGGATATGGAATCTTCACAATAATATTATTAACACATTCAGCATTTGGAAAATCTACACCAGTGAAGGATACTTGGACTAATTAAAGTATTTTTATAAAATATATGTGAAACTCCCACTTATTAACCTAATTAGTGATGGTAGTATATATATATATTTTGATTATTCACATAATATCAATAACAGCTTAATAGGTGTTTTTTTAAATATAGTAATAAATATCGTTTTTTCATGGATGAAAGGATTCCTATTCAAAAACAAAAAAATTAGATTAAACTCACAAAAAAAAAGAGTAAAAATGGTATTTTTTGGGTGAAAACAATATAAACAAAGATATTTTTATCTAAAAAAGAAAGAGCCAATACAATCGTTTATAATATTACTCTCCAATATATGGCAAAAGTCACATAGAGTTCCTTTGAAATAATCCAAGGAAAGAGTAAATTGGTTTATTATTCATATTTTATAAAAAAGAAACAAAGGGATGAGGAGGATAATAATGGTGTATTGATGATTATTTATCTATCGCAATCGTTCCCAATATTTTTCATTATAAATGTTGATTTTTCACAAAATGTTTGGCTTATATTTTTAATGCACCATATTATGCTCCAAGGATTAAATCCAGCGAACACCATAAAAAGAAATATAGAAGAATGCTTATCTCTGTATTGTTCTTGAAAAGTGTGGATGTTATAAAAAGAGAAAGTTGTAGAAGGGTTTAAAATTTTTTTAAATATGGGCAAATGTGTTGAGAAATGGATTCATGAACATTGGACATTAATAAACTAAAAATTATAAACTATACCAAAATGACTATAAATTATAGTGTTTTGTGAAAATAAGTATTTTGAGCTTATTAAAATACAATTTTGCTAATTTTTTTAAACTTGATTTACATTCCTAAATTTCATTTAATTTTCATTGTGTGGCTAAAAAATCTTAAAGTTAAAATTGATTTATGCAACAATTTTTAGATGCTAAAATTGTATATTTTTGGAAAGTTTTTTCATAATTGAACTTAGTATAATTATTTTAAAAAATACCATAAAATAGCTAAAAAAGTATTACTTATGAAATCTTTATATACTATGAATTACAATATTAATAAATGCTAATGTAATATTTTAAAAAATTTTGTCATCAATCTTCTGGGTTCTTTTCACACTCATTACAACTCCACATTGGTAATTCTCAGAAGATTGACCTTATTCTTTGAAATAAATTAGTATTATTTCTTTTTTTTAATTTTTTTTGGAGATTAGTAGTTATTTATCCATTAATATCCAAACTTTTTTACTTAATATCTAAAATTTCACAAGAAGACAAATTAATAATTTTATCCTTATTTGTATTAACTATGTATTATTAATTAGCTATTCTTCAATTAGTATAAAATTAATCTAAATGTTCTTTATTTTTAAAAAATTTATTTTTTTGAACTTAAAAAATTTTTTTATTAATTCACCAATTTAATAAATTATTTTATTAAAGTTTTCAAATTTTATTTTTCGATTGAATAAATATAATAACTTTTCAATTATTTAATCTTATTTTTAAACTTAATCAAATAAATTATATTTATAAAGATTTTAAAAGAAAATCAAATTATTTTATAATTTTTAGAGGTGTATCGCATGTTTAAAACTTTAAAAACTAACTTAAATCGATTTAATATTTATACATATTAATTTAGGAAGTATTAACACCAGGAGTTTCTGTTAACTTAATTTTGGATTATAGTAATATTATTTAAAACCATTTATAGAAGGATTAACTATGTTATTGTGTTTCATTATTGATTTTTAAATATTTTTATTTTTAAATATTTTAGATACTGTAAAAAATTCAGTGGGTGGCATGTTAATGCCGACTGAGAAATAAATACAAAAAAAGTTGTATGAACATAATATTTAAATAGGAGAAAGGATATCAATTAATATCATGATAACACAAGAAATCCAATCTCCAAATAGTAATTTGTCTGTTCAAATATATAACTTTAACGGTACTGAAAG
>JAISTD010000128.1 GCA_031272765.1 Candidatus Methanovirga australis
AAAAGTATTATTGGATAGATACTCTTATATTGCCAAATTTCCAAAGACAGGTAAAAGAGGAAGACCTAAAAAACCAAAACAAAAACTTTTAAAGAAGTTGAAGTATGCACAAGTTGTGAAAAAAAGGGATGGGAAAGATCTGATCGATATTAGCAAAAGAATAATTTTCGGCAATTCTGAGGATATTAAGGATTTTGAAATTTCTACATCGTATTTTGAGCGAGAAAATTTAAATTTAAGGCAAGAAAACAAAAGATTAGCAAGAAAAGCCTTAGCATATTCTAAAGAAGACGAATGGCTACAGTACCATCTTACTTTGCAAATGACCGAGCATAATCTTGCACGACCGCATTCTTCTTTGAAAAAAACTGATTTAAAAAGAATTAGGGGTAATGTTTGGAAAAAATATGATAAAGTAACTTCGATGATGTCAATAGGGCTAACAAATCATGTATGGAGTTTAAAAGAACTGCTAATATTTCCTTACCATAAAAATATCAGTACATAAAAGGGTCAATACCTTTTCATGGATGGTGATCCTTTAATTTACTGATATATTTATATAGGAGAATATTTATATATGGGAATATTGGAAATATCGTTGGTAATGGTACATACAAGAGAAAAAAATAGGGATAGTTGATGCTGAAAGATTCATTGATATTATTAAAAAAGATAATTTTAATTACACCGAATGGAGAAAGACTCTATGGAAAGATAAAACTCTAACAGAAATTTATGAAGATGCTGTAGAAACTTATAATGAACTTAAATAGATTATAAATTTATTTTGAATTAATTCAATTATTTGAACATATTTTATTTTTAAATTATAGTCCTTGATATTAATAATTTAATTAATAAATTTTTTATATAATCTTTTATTGGTTAAAATTTATTTTTAACTTAGAAGAATTTATTCTCTGTTTGAAAATTTATTTTCAAACTAGAAGAATTTATTCTCTGTTTGAAAACATCATTTAAACATGGCTTATTTCATTATTAAATAATTGTAAAATTAATTATATCAATAAATACACTATTTAATTAAATAAAACTTGAAATAAAATAATATTATATTTATTTAAAAATTCCACTACTTACAAAAATTACAAGGACTATATTCAATTTAATTTAGAATATTAATTAAACAAAATAATTGTGCAACAGCCTCTTAATAAATTTTCCATAATTAATGAATAATAAATTTAAAATCTTCTTCTTTAATTATTTGAATTATTTCATCCTGAATTATTCTAATCAAATCATCCACATTATTATAATCATCTAAATTATAAAATATTGATTTTTTAGATTTAAAAAGTTTTTTAAAAATTAATTCCCCCACTATATCATCAAAACCACCTTTAAGTTCGATAATTATTGATTTTTTATTTTTGAATGGAGATTCAACAACTTTATCTACATCATCATCGGTTATTCCTATAATTGGAATGTCAAATCTGTATAGTATATCTGAGGATACGAGAGTTGTATCATCACCAACAGTGACAACCAAATCACAATCTTTGAAACCGTAAGCATCTTCAGCTATATGATTTAAAAGAGAAACCTTAAATATATGAGTATTTTTATGGTTTAAAATTCTTGGTTTGACCTTAGATGTGCGAAGTAAGCCTGTTTTAACAATAGCCGCATCTAAATCAATTTTCGATAACTTTTCAACTCCGTGTTTTTTCACCTCACCACCAATTATATCAACAATATAACCATTTTCAGCTATTAAAGTTAAGTCTTTTGAGGTGGATTTCCCAACCACAACACCATTTACAAATATGTTTTCATTAGGGAGAACACCTTTAATATCCCTATAAATCTTATTTTGGCTATTAAAAATGCTACATGCTTTTATTGGCTTGTCAGTGTTTAAATAGCTATTGTATAAATTTAAATATTGTGGAAAGTGTTTTTCCATTATTAGTTCTGGATCAATCACATTTAAATTAAAGTGTTTACTTATTTTTTGAATAATTGATTGTGGAGCAAAATTCCAGGGAACTATTGTTCCATCCTCCTCTCCAGGTCTTTCAACTTGGATAAAAGATGGTTTTTTCCAGTTATTCTTAATAAATGAATTGTTAAAAACCTTAAATCCAAAACTATGCCCTGTCACATCAGATTTTCCATAATTTATCAATATTATCAAATCAGGCTCAGTTTTTTTAAGAACAGCTATTGATTCACTTGGTAATCTTTTATGACCAATATCAATAACATCTTCAAGAGATGCATCAATAACAGCTGTTCGTCCCATTGTTCCCCCTAAAATAGCTTTAACATCAGCAAACCCATATAATAAACCCATAATTTCCTCTGCAAAACCTGAGTCTATAATCTTAGGTCCGTGGACAACAAGACCAATCACTAATTTTTCTTTCAAATAAAAAACCTCTTTTAGAAATAATAGCTATTTAAAGTGTTCATATCCTTTTAATTTAATATCTTCAATTTTTCCATTACTTAATGATAACTGGATTTTATTTGATTTGTTGACTTCACCAATTATATAATATTCTTCAGCTTTGAAATAATCCTTAAATTCATTGAATTTACTTGAATTTATAGTGAATAACAATTCAAAATCCTCACCAAAATTGAATATTAAATCCTGATAATCTTTATTTAACAAAATAGCTATTTTCTCTATAATATCTATAGATGGGATTTTATCTTTATAAATTAAAAACCCTAAATTCTTTGACTTTTTACTGTGTTTATTGGAAGAATTATACATTTGATGTAGTTCTGCACTTAATCCATCTGTAATATCTGTTGCTGAGGTCACTATATTAGATTCTTTTAGCAACAAACCTTCATTAACTTTAGCTATTGGAGAGAGTATTTTTGAAACTGATTTATCTATGAACTCTGAACTTACACTTTCATCGATCAATCTTTTTTTTGTTTTCTCAAGTCCTTGATTTAAAATTTCAAATCCAATGGCTGATAAACCGATTTCACCAGAAATAGCTATTAAATCCTTGTTTTTAAACCCATACTGCATTAAAACATTTTCATCATCACTTATTCCAATTCCAGTTCCTGAGATTATAAGTTCATCTCCCTCGTTTGTATCTCCACCAATGAGGGGGGAATTGTAAAAGGAACAGGCTTCAAGAATACCATTTATTAACTCGTCAAATTCATTTCTACAAATATTCTTAGGAAGAGCAAGGGAAATTAAAGTTCCAAGTGGGTAAGCACCCATTCCAGCAATATCACTTAAATTCACTGTCACAGATTTAAATCCTTTTTGATAGAAAGTCATTTCTTTAGGAAAATGATGTTTTTCAATTAGCATATCACTACTAAGTACTAAGTATTTATTACCAATAGCTATTATTCCAGCATCATCTCCAATGTGAGACCTTAAAAAGTTTTTATCAACGATTTGAAAACTTTCTGATTTTTTAATAATCATTTCTACAAGTTTTCTTTCACCAAAGTCCCTAATTGGATCTTTATCAATGTTTAAACCTCCTCAAAATCATAAAATCATAGCCCACCATTTTTTGCTTCAATTTCCCAATTATTATTATTTAAATAAATTTATTAAATATGTTTTTTTATTATTATAATATATTATAAATATAATTATAAAAAAAATTAAACTTTAATAAAAAATAAAATAAAATTTAGAAATAGATTAAGAATAATATTTAATAATAAAAATTTAAAACTTAATATTTTCAATAAAATAATGCTTTCACTTGTTTACTTCTGCATCTACTCTTTGTTTAATAATGTCAATAAGTAAAGGATCAGAACCAATAGGATCTAAATATATAACTTTTCCATCAAATTCCATCTCCACATCATCATGAGTGTGGGAATGACCATGATGATTATAATCATGGTGAGAGTGATGATGATCATGGTGGTGATGCCCTTCTTTAGATTTAAAATCAGTTGGAAGTTTTAAAATTTTTGGAATATCTCTTTTTGTGTGCATTCCAGGAGCTATGAAAACTGGAACAGCTATTAAATTCTTAAAATCGTTATTTTTCAAAAATTCATTAATTGCAACTGGAATAGTTGGATTTGTAAGTTCCATAAATCCCAAAGTCGCTTTATAATCTGTTTCATCCTTAAACACTCTTAAAAGTTCATTGATAAATTCACTGTTATAATTTAATCGACTTCCATGACTAATGAGTATAATTCCAGTATTCTCCTTATTCAAATTCTCTGAATTTGTGAATACAACATCAACTTTGTTCTTCACTATTTGTAGTATAAGATTATCTGGTCCTATACAATCAAGTAAAGTTACTTCACCATCAAAATCCATATCATCAATATTATTTAAATAATGCTCTTTTGGATATACACCATCTGGAGATCTTGGATCAACCTCCTTATTATCCATGCCTAACATCAAAGGTATGTCAATCAATGTATGGATACCATCAGCTAAAAATATTGGCATAGCTATTATCTTATCAACAGATTTTAAAGAAAGATTATGTGCAGCTTGAGAAATCGTTGGACTTGAAACTTTCATATATCCTATTTCAACAGGATAATCACTTAATTTTTTAAACTTCTCAGTTATTTCGTTAAAAACATTACTTGCAAAAGGAAGAGTACTTCCATGACTAATTAGCATTACTCCAACATTATTTTTTGATTTTGAATTTAAAACCATATGAGATTACTCCGTTTTCACCATCTTCTCTGATTTTTCTAAAAACCATTTCTACTTGATCGCCAATTTCAATATTATCAATGTCAGAATCAACAATTTGTGATGTAACTTTAGCACCTTCATCTAATTCTATAATTGCAACAGAGTAAGGAGCTATTGTTTTAAAATCATCTATTGGTGTGCGAACAATAGAAAAACTATGGACTTTTCCAGTTCCTTTAAATTGAATACTTTCTAATTTTCCATTTCTTCTACATTCAGGGCATATAACTCTTGGTGGAAAGTAGACTTTACCACAAGTTGCACATTTTGTACCAATGAGATTGTATCTTTGCGGAATATGGCGCCAGGTTCTTATGATATCGGACATTTATTTCATCTCCTATGTTAGCATTATATTTAATATTAGATTATTTAATATTAAATTTTGATTTAATATAATAAATTAATATAATTATTGAATTAATATAATACTTTGATTTAATATTACACTATTTAATATTAGCTATTGTCTAATGGATATTAATATTTTTTATTTAAAATTCAGTATTTTTAATCATTGATTATAATAATTTTAATATAAATTTCTATGTTTAATATAAACTTCTTCATTTTATTTTTTTAATAACTTATTTTTTAAGGTAACTTATTTTTTAATAGATATATAAAACTAATAATAACTAATATATGGTTTTTTATATTAATAAATTTTTCTTCATTTTAATTTAAGCCACTCTTTAAATTTACTTATAAAAAAACTCCACAAAAAATTTACACTAATTATTTTTACTATATCTTTATATATTCAAAAATCCAATATTGAGATATATATTGTTTAAACTGTTTAAGATTAAGAATAAACTAATTTTATTAAGGAATATTATTCAAAAAGTTTTATCAAGAAATTTTTAATTTAATGAAATTTTTAATTTTTCAAAATAGGATAGTTAAAAAATATAATCTTTTTAATAATAGTTTTAACTAATATGTGAATAATTATAAATTTATAGATAACTAAAATCTATAAACCATTAAATTCTATATAAAAATAAAATATTAAGTTTTTAATTAAGATAGAAAGGTGATTTTATGAGTGAAATACCAATTGCTCCATTAGTAAGAATTTTAAAAAATGCTGGTGCTGATAGAGTTAGCGATGATGCTAAAACAGAATTTGCTAATGCAGTTGAAAGTTGTGCAACTGATTTAGCTAAAAAAGCTATTGAAATAGCAGGAACTAATAAAAGAAAAACTGTTAAACCTGATGATATTAAAGCAGCATTCAAATCATGCGATTAATATTTGATAATAAGTAAATAACTTTCAATGTCTGTCATTGTATGTTATTACTTAATATTACTTTTTAAATTAAATGCAATATTCTTACTAAATATCTTATTGAACCTCTACGGACTTTAGGAGTCCGTAGATTCCTAATCCACTAACTAATGTTAGTTTTATCAAAGGCAATCCCCGTTGAACCAACGGTTCGAATATTAATAGTTGCATTAACATCCCTATTATGATTACTACCACAATCAGGACATATCCAACTTCTAACATTAAGATTCATTTCATCATTTTCATATCCACACTTACTACAGATTTTAGAAGTATATGATTCATTAACAACCTCAAAATTTTTACCATACAATTCTGATTTATATTCTAATTGTCTTTTAATCTCAAACCAATGTTGGTCTGCAGTAGTTTTAGCTAATTTATGATTACTTAATCCTAATTTACTATTAACATCTCCAACATATATATTATCAAATTCTTTAACTATATTATATGTTGTTTTATGAATACGGTCTAAAAAAATATCTTGTTTCTTTTTATAGCAACACAAAAGCTTGAGTTTCGTTTTTGCATAGTTTCTACTAACAGTATTATTCTTAGACCTAATACTTAATATTTGATTCAATCTATTGATTTTATCATCCAATTTCTTTAAAATAGATGAATTAACATCCTTTCTATTGCTGAAATTTTTACCAGTCTTATAACCAGTTGACAAAACCAGTTTATCTTTTATTTCTGGATATTCATTTTTAATTAATCTACTACTTGAAGATTTATACATTTGAACAAATTTTTGTATATTTTACAGTCTGGATTAGTTGAAAATAGAAAATGTATATGATCATCTTATTCTTTTTGTCAATTTAGATAAATCTATTCCTATTTTCTTAAAAAACTTTTAAATCCTTCTTGATTAAATTATTCACATGTTCTATATTCATAATAATTTTAAAATATTATGTAAAATATTCAAAAATCACGAAGATGATTTATTATGCTTAGATGATGATTTAAAAGGGATTAATGTTAATATTAAAGGGATCATTATAAGTAATATAGTTATAATAAGACTTACTGCTAATTTAACTATTGTGGTCTCATAACTACTTATCACTCCATGAACCCAAATGAAAGTTAATAAAACTGGTAAAACATATTTTATAACTATTTCCCACCATTTGCCAATTTTCAGATTTGAATGTTCATTCAATATGATTAAAAGCTTATCTGCTCCAATAAACCATGAAAATATAACTGCTTCTAATATTGTCGCCAAAAAGAGCCCTACTTCATTTAAAATTTGGTCTGTTATTCCTAATAAAAAACCACCTGCAGATGTTGTGAATATGGTGGTTAACAATGCTCCAATAATACACAAATATGTTGTTGCTTTTTTCCTTTCAACATTGAATTTTTCTCCTATTGCATTCACCATTGGTTCAAGATAAGATATTGTTGTGGTTATTCCTGCAAAAAATATACATAAGAAAAATATTGGTCCTATTAAATAAGCTATTGGACCCATAATATTTAAAATATTTGGAAAAACAATAAATGCCAAACCTGTACCTTGAGTTACAACATTATTAATATCTGTTCCTGTTGTTGTAGCCATAAACCCTAAGATTGAAAAAATTCCTAATGCTGTAAATAATTCAAATCCACAATTTGCACAAGTGACAATGAATGAACTTTTAACCAAGTTTGTTTTTTTAGGTAGGTAACTTGCATAAGTGATTAAAACAGCTTCTCCAATACTTAAAGAGAAGAGTATTTGTGTTATTGCTGCAGCCCACACTTTTGGATTGTACATCTCATCAAAATTAGGAGTCAATAAAGTGCTTAATCCAAGTCTTGCTCCATTTAATGTAAGAGAATAAAAAACAACAATTCCCATCATTATAAAAATCATAGGAATCATAATTTTGTTTACCTTTCCAATACCAGAATTAATGTGTCTATGAGAAATAAACCAAATTATAAACCATACAATCAGCACAGCAATTAAAACAGGTGGAATAAAATTCGTTAATCCAGAAAGAGAATCTGTTGATTGTAATAATGTTGATGAAAAGAAGCTATTTGTATCTGTTCCCCAGCCTTTAAAAAAACTAAGCACAAAATATATTATGTCCCATCCGATCACACAAACATAGTATGTCAACACTAAGAATGGAATAATAGTTATAAACCAACCAATCACCTCGAATTTAGATTTAATTGATTTAAATATTTTAGGTACAGAGACATTGAATTTAGATCCTATACTATACTCTAAAAACATTAAGGGAATGCCCACAAGAAAAATAATTATAGTCTGAAAAGAAAATTTTATAAGTAATGATTAACATAACTTCATATATATTTTTGGAGTTGTTAGTCATGGTAAATATGCCTCAAAAGAAAATCAAAGAACATTTAGATAT
>JAISTD010000140.1 GCA_031272765.1 Candidatus Methanovirga australis
AAAAAAAAAAATACAAAAAAAATCTACCCATAACTAATAAAACACCCCCCCCCCCCCCCCCAATGATTGAAGATTAAAGAGTTTAGAAGAGAAAAAATTAAGCATTCAAAATTGTGAAATTTTCATCAAATTATAGTTAATTATTTAAGTTTTTCAACTAATTATTTTGTTTTCTAATATATTTTTTATCCATTTTTTAGCAAATGAATTTGATTTAGAGAGTTTATTAAACTCATTTTTTATTAATTCTCTTAATTTTTCTATATTTTCGATAAATAGTGGAGATATTGTTTTTTTAATGGATTTCCATATAAATTCAATTGGATTTAAATCGGGAGAATATGGTGGTAAAATATACTAATGAGATATTGAGTTTTAAAGCTTCATTTATTGTGAAATTTGAACGATGCGAACGAAAATTGTCTAAAACAATTATTATCTTTTTAATTGGATTGGTTTCTCTTATTTTTTTAAAAAATTCAACAACACATTCTTTTGTTGATTTTTCTTTGAAATCTACAACACTATTTCCATTTATTGAGTAAAAACCGAATGTATTGGCTTGAATTTTGCTGAATTTTTAGTTACAATATTTTTTTCTAAATACCATAAACATTGTGTGTTACAATTGTTTTGTGGTGAGAACTCGTCTAAAAAGCATAATATAATTGATTCTTGATTTATATTGTTAATAATATTATTTAAGTTTTTAATTGTTTTTCAGCATTTTTTGGTATTCTAAATTCTTTTGTGTAAGGTTTTCCATATTTAAAGCCTAACTCTCTTAAAATGACAATTACTTGTTTATCAGAATATTCTACCTGGAATTCATTTTTTATTAGATTTTTAACTTCTTTTGTTGTTTTAATATTATTTTTAACTATTAACTCTTTCATTTCCTGTTTTTGTTCATTTGATATTTTTGAAGGTCTTCCAATCCCATAATCTGGTTTTAAACCATCAAATCCTTTATTATTCCATCTTTTTAACCAAGAATATCCAGTTACTTTATCTATTCCTGCTTTTACACTAGCTTGAGGAACAGTCATCCCATGATAAATATCATTGATAAAATGTAAGCGATTTAAAATTCTCACATCCATTTCTAATCTGCTTATTTGCTTTTTTAACTTTTCAACAGTCATATGCTTTTTAATTCTCATAGTTGCTTTTCTTGCCATGAAAATATATTAGTAACTTATTAGTTAAATACCTTTCGTAAATAACTATAATAAATATTTTTAGGGTGATAGATTTTTCACATTTCTGTAAGCTTTGAAGTGGTTTTTTCGTTCTAAATTCTAGAAATGTGATAAGTCCACCTAAAAATACATTCAAATAAGTGGTTTTATGAATAGACTTCTCAGTATAGCAGTGAATTTTGTTTAAAGAAAGACCTACTTTGAGTAATTTACTAAAATCTTCAATTTTACTCCTTAAAACCTTTGTAATTTTCCAATTTTTAAGTTTTTCCATAATTCTTCTTGCTAATGATTAATATAACTCTTTATCATTATTTTTCATGTCAAAACAATCCAAAGGATATGAAATATAATCAATAACTTTGTTTATAACATTTTTACCTCTTGGAAATATTAAAGGAGAAGATTTATATATATTTATAGCAATTTTATAGTTTTGTTTACTGAAATAGCCTTTATCAAAGTATAAACTATCCTATTTCCTAATAATTCTTCTTTTTTTTAATTCATACATTATTTCACTAAATATCTTAGCATCATTCGGTGATCTTTCATGTATTAGCACATCTACTGGTTGCATTGTTTCACAATTAATTGCTAATATTAATTTTAACCCAATATAATAACCTTTAGAGCTCGAATAACCCTATTTATAAGGTTTTTTCTCTAAACTTTTCTTAGAAATCCGACGACCAAACCAATTTAAATCAATCTGCAAATCAGTTTCATCAACTAAAATATTTCTTAAACCTCTCGCATTTTTAAAATTAAGCTTATTTAATATTTTAATTGTAAATTACTGAAAATCGAAGATTACTGAAAATCGAAGATTACTGAAAATCGAAGATTACTGAAAATCGAAGATTTTCATAATTACAAAAATTGCAAAGCAATTTTTGGTAATTTTCATAATTACAAAAATCAAAAGATTTTTTGGTAATTTTAAGCACTTTATTTAATAGAATCCATTTAGAGTCATTTTCATCATGATACAACAAAAATTTCATGTAATCATAATATAAAGTCTATTTATTCAATTATATAAACTTTTCTATTGATATAGAATCTTATTATAATTTTAACCAGAAGTTAAACTGTATTTTTAGAAACCAAATGTGTAATCATGTGAAAATAAGGAAAATAAGAATATATTTTCCGTGAAAAAATGGTGAAAATATAGCACCCTAATATTTTTTAAAAGTTTTTAATAAGAGTGAAAAAAATTTATGGTGGAAAATACCTTATTTTATTATTTATAGGTTTATATTCATTGTTTTTTTTTTAAAAATGCTATTTTAATTAAGATTTTTATTGAAATTAGTTTATTTTATCTTTTAAATTTAAAAAAAATTTGTTTAAATAAATTTTATAGTTGAATAATTTATTTAAATAGCTATTTTAATTATTTTAGGAAGTATTGAATTTGTTTATTTAATTTTAAAAGTTTTTAATGGTTATAGATTAATTTAAAAATCGTGTGTTTAATTAAATGAATATAAAGTTTTTATTTCTTTTGTTATTATTTAAAATAGTTGAAGATGAAAAAATTCATATTTTTAATATTATAATTATATAATAATATTAATAATAAAATCAATAAAATACATATAATAAATATTGAAATAGTTTACTCATTAAATAGCTACTCAAACTAACAAAAGTACTTTTTACTAAAGTGAAAATATGACATTTCATGTAATGATAATACCAACCCTCAATTGCCCATCTAACTGTAAATATTGTTGGGGATCAGAGAAAGAATCTGAAATGATGGATGTTCAAGTTATAAAAGAAATTGACAAATGGTTGGTTGGATTTAGAGATGATCATGTTCATTTTACATTCCACGGCGGAGAACCTCTAATTGCAGGCTATGATTTCTATAAAGAAGCTTTACCAATTTTAAAAAATAGTGAAACCCATAAGGAAGCTGGATTTTCACTTCAATCTAATTTATGGCTTTTAGACGAAAAATTGGCTAAATTATTCTCTGAGTATAGTGTTGCCATCAGCACAAGTATTGATGGACCTAAAGAAATAAATGATTATCAAAGAGGAGAAGGATATTTTGATAAAACTATGAAAGGTTATAACATAGCTATTGAAAATGGAGTTAATGTAAGCTTTATTTCCACATTCACCTCTTACTCAAAAGATTTTAGAGATGAGATCTATGGTTTTTTCCTAAAAAATAGATACAATTTTAAGTTACACGCAGCTTTACCGTCTCTTAGAGGAAATAATGCAGATATTTGGGCTTTAGCTCCAGAAGAACACGGTAAACTTTTAATAGGGATTTTAGATAATTATTTAAATGATCTTGACAAGATTGAGATAAAAGATTTTGATCATATTTGTAAAAGTTCACTTATTCGGCGTGGAACATTATGCACATTTGCAGATTGTATGGGGGATACATTAGCTATTGGTTGGGATGGAAATATCTATCCCTGTTACAGATTTGTTGGAATGAAAGATTATGTAATGGGGAATGTTTATAATCATCCTTCAATGAATGAATTAATGAAATCAAATGCATGGAATAAACTAATGGAATTTAAGGATTATGTTGATGAGAACTGTAATGATTGTGATTATATTAAGTTTTGTAGAGGTGGTTGTCCGTACAATGGGATAGTTTCATCAATAGAAGATGATTCAAACTCTAATAATAACAATACGAATTCAGATTTTAAAAATGAATCTTTTAAAATTGAATCTTCAATATCCATCGATCCACAATGTCTTGCATATAAAATGATATTTAAAGAGGTTTCTAATAGGGCAAACAAAGAATTTTTAAAGTCTAATATAAACTTATTTAATAGTAACAATGAAAACAAAACAAATAAATTTAGTATAATGGATCTAATGTTAAAAAAATAGTTTTTGTTCAAAAAAAGGTTAAAAATTCATCAAATATTCTATAAGCTCATCGAATCAATTTTAGTTAATGTTATAACCTTGCATTGGTCACTAATCCAATATTAAACTTACATCAGTTTAGGGAGAAATTTCGATAAATCTGATGCTTTAAGTCCATTACCATATTCATTAAAAGCCAAGTCCCCTGCTTTTCCATTTAAATAAGTTCCTAAACAAGCTGCATCGAATGAATCTAAGCCCTGAGATGTGAGACTTGTAACTACTCCAGCAAGAGAATCTCCTGTTCCACCTACGGTCATTGCGGAATTACCTGTTTTGTTTAATCTGAACTTATTATTCTGGAAAATCAAATCATATTTTCCTTTTAAAATAACTGTACCTTTAATACTTTTAGTTATTTTTTGAAGAATAGCTATTTTGTTTTGGATTTGATCATAATTTAAATTATCGAAATTCAAACTAAGTTCTCTAAATTCATTTTCTAAATTTTCTTTTTTTATAATATCTTTAAAAAATATTTTAAACTCTTGAAAATGAGGCATTATAATCAAATCTTCCTTATCCTTAATTAAACTCATATCAATTAATTTTAATGCATCAGCATCAAGAACAATTGGTTTTCTGATTTTTGAAATTAGAATATTAAATAATTTTCCTGTTTCTTCTTCAAGACCTGCACCAGGACCTAATAAAATTGTATCAACAGATTCTACAAGCATTAAAATATCTTCTTGATTACTTAAATTTAAATAATCTCCTTTAAGAGGCTTTACAATGAAATCTGGAGAGTATGATTTAATAACCAAGCTATTATTTTCTGGACTACCAATGTAGACTAAGTCAACACCTGATGATAAAGCTGAAAGTCCAGCTATTGATGGTGCACCAGAATAATCCTTATTTCCTCCAATAATTAGTATTTTTCCATTATTTCCTTTGTGAGAATCGTCTACTCTGTTTTTTAGTCTTAAAAGATCACCTGATCCAACAAATATTTGAGCTTCAATAGGGATTCCAATGTCACAACTAATTATATTTCCAACTAACTCTTCTCCAGCTATTTTCACACCATTTTTTGTTTTATGTAGACTAATGGTATATTCTGGCTTCACAGCAATATCTATTATCTCACCAGTTTCGGGATTAAGACCAGATGGTGCATCGATGGATACTTTTAATGCATTAGATCTATTTATAATCTCTATCACTTTCTTAATTTTTGTTTTAAGCTTTCCTTTAACCCCTGTTCCAAGAAGTGCATCGATTATTATAAAGTCAGTAAAACTATTTGAATTAAAAATCTCTAATTCTTCTAAATCTTCAATAGTCTCAATATACTTTATTGTTAACCGTGAAAATGAAGGATTCATATTTTTTAAGATATTAAAATTTGTTTCACTATTTTTTGATTTAATCTGACTTGATAAAACCAATATTTCAACTTCAAATCCTCGATTAAGAAGGTGTCTGCCAGCAACAAAACCATCACCACCATTACCACCAGATCCTGAGAGTATAATTATTTTTACAGGTTTTGAAAATGTAAATGTGGATAATTTAGCTATTTCATCTGAAATCCCTCTACCTGCATTTTCCATTAAACATAGTCGTGATAGTCCCAAGTCTTCACAGCTATAATCTGTAGCAATCATATCTATTTGTTTCATTTAATTCTCCTTTCATATATTTGGTCTATTTTAATAAGATTACCTATATTTTAATAATATTGAGTTTATCTTTCAATTATTATTAATTCATTAGTTCCTATTTGTGATTAATATATATTACATTAGTTTATATATTATAATATAGTTAAAAATATATTTATTATAATTAATATGAATTTTTATATAATATTTTTAATTAATTAGATTTTAAATAAAAAAAATTAATTTAAATAAAATTAAAATAAATTAATGAAGTATATTAAAATTAATTAATAAAAAAATCAGATGCATTGGAGTTCACATGAATTTTAGACAGAATCAAAAGTTATTTTCAATATTTTTCGCGATTATATTTATCAGCTGGGGATTATTTACTCTTTATTCAACTGAAAATATTACTACAGAAGATATAGCTCTAAATTTTATTATGATGGTGGTTGGAATCACTTATCCATTAGTTATTTTTAAAACACATTTAAGCAAAATTTTTTTATTAGTTGAAGGCATCATATTTTTTTGTGTTGGCATCACTTATCTAACATTTTATTCTAAAATACTGTTTTGTAGTATAGGTGCATCGTTGATATTCTTTTCTACTATTAAAATATATCGCAGTAAAATTAAGCATGGAGTGTAACCTAAATTTAGTCATGAAAAATTTTATATAACTCCTTCTTTAAAACATATTTAATAATTCAAATAGCAAAATTTATATATACATGTTTTATAAATTCAATTTTGTATTAATGGTGATTAATTATGACAGCAATTTCAGATGCTATCACAAAGATAAGAGAGACTGAGTCCGATGCTGACCAACTTATTCAAGATTCTAAAGTTAAATCTGTAGAATTATTGGAAGAAGCTAAAACAAAAGCCAGTGCAAACTTGGATGAAGCTAAAAAATCAGCTGAAGACGAAGCAAAAAGTATTATTTCAAATGCAGAAGCAGAAGCGAAGGATAAAGCTAAAACTATTATTAATGATGCAGATGATAAAGTTAAGACTGTTAAAACTGCATCTATGGCTAAAGTAGATGAAGCTGTATCCTTCATTGTAAAGAATATTTTATAGTGTGAGATAATGTTTCAGACAGCAAGAATGCGTAGAATTAAAGTAGTGACTTTAAATGAATACTCTAATCATCTTGTAAATTCATTACATGAAGAGGGTATTATACAAATAAGTGATATATCAGAACGCATTCAGCAAGATCCTCAATTATCAAAACTTTTAAATCCTTCTAAAGTCACGGACTTGACAGGTAAAATCTCTTCACTTTTAATGAAATGTAGTGGACTATCAGAACTTTTAGGTGATTCAATTTCGAATGATGTTGGTGTTAAAGACATGTTAAAATCTTTTATAAGTCCAAATATACCTAAAAAAGTTGAAGTTCAAGTTATTAGTGGTGAAAAACTTGTTAATAAAGCTGAATCTTTTTTAGATGAGATTGAATCCCAAACTAAAGTTATTGAAGATCAATTAAATTCGTTTGACAATAGAAAAAGCGAACTTAACTCAAATAAGCTTTTAGCAACTAAATTAAAGGATTTGGATGTTGATTTAAGCCTTTTAAATGAAACTAAGTATACTTTTACTATTGTTGGGAGAATTAATGCTGAATCTGTAGGTAATTTTAAGAAAAAATCGAGTGAAATAACCGATAATTTCCTAATTTTAGATGTGCCTGATGAAAGTAAGTTGAAAAAGATTATTGTATTGGTTACTTTAAGCGAATTTAAAGATGAATTTTATTCTTTGATTAGAACATTTGATTTTGAAAAATTTGAAACCGATAATGTTAATGGTAAACCATCAGATATTATTAGTTCCGCTGATTCCGAATTAATCTCTTTAGAGAAAGAAAAATCTCAATTGTCTTTAAAACTTAGAGAAATAGCTAAAAAATATGATGATGATGTTCTTGTTCTCAAAGAGCAACTTGAGATAGAAAAAGAAAGAAATGAAATTTTTTCCACATTTGGAGAAACTAATAAAACTGTAATGTTAGAGGCATGGGTTCCTTGTAAAGATGTGGATAAAGTTAAAAATTTAGTTGATTCCTCTACTGAAGGACACTCTGTTTTTGAAGTCGAAGATGTAGTTGGTGACGATTCTGAGGTTCCAGTTCTTCATAATAACCCGAAAATTGTTAAACCTTATGAATTTCTTGTGGATATGTACTCTCCAGTTAAGTATAGGGAAGTTGATCCAAGTATTCTTGTTTTTATAATGTTCCCATTTTTCTTTGGTTACTGTTTAACAGATTCTTTTTATGGATTAATGTTGGTAGTTTTGGGTATTGTGCTCATTAAAGGAATGGGCAAAATTAATGAGACTATGGGCAAATTAGGTAGTATAATTATTGCTTGTGGGCTGTGGACGATTGTTTTAGGTCTTATAACAAATGGATTGTTAGGAGATTTCTTTTCCAGGTTCTTTGCAATAAACCTTCCAACTGTTATTCCAATGTTTGATGCATTTAAAAATCCCCAAAATATTCTCATTGTAGCTATTGCTATAGGTCTTATTTATACCAATGTAGGCTTTATCCTTGGTATTATTAACAATTTTAGATATGAGGAAAAGAAAGAAGCATTAGGTTCACAAATTGTGTGGCTTGTTTTTGAAGCTGGTCTTATTTTCTTAGTCGCTGGTATGCTTATGCCGACTCTTGGTGTTGTAGGTCAAGCTATTGGTGCGATTTTATTAATAATGACATTTGGTATACTAATTTATTGTAATGGTGTATATGGGATAATGGATGTATTTTCATGGCTTGGTAATGTTTTATCCTATGCCCGTCTTTTAGCGTTATGTTTAGCAACAGGTGGTATAGCTATGACTGTCAATATCATCGCACAAATGGTTGATACAATGCTTCCAGTCCCATATTTGTCATTGATCATTGCAATAATTATTTTCATTGGAGGACATATTATAAATTTCCTTTTCCAGGTATTGGGAGCTTTCATTAATTCATTGCGTTTGCATTATGTTGAGTTTTTTTCTCAATTCTTCATGGGAGGTAAGAATAATTTTAATCCGTTTAGTGCAAGTAGAATACTTACAAAATTAAAAAAATAATTTAATAATCAATAATAATCTAATTTATAATAAATGATGATTAAGTAATGATTTAATTAAATTTATAATTAATTTTTAAAAATCTATTTTTTTAAAAATCTTTAATATAAACTTTTTAATAATATGATTCATTAAATAGACTTACATGATTAATAAATAATTTAAATAAATGATTTATAATATTAATTGTAATAAAAATAAAGGAGATTGAATAATGGTAGAAATTGCTTTGGGAACTGCTTTAGCAGCTATTGGTGCTGGAGTGGCTATTGGTTTTGCAGGTTTAGGTTCAGGTTTAGGTCAAGGTATAGCAGCAGCAGGAAGTGTTGGTGCTGTAGCTGAAGATAATGATATGTTTGCTCGTGGTATTATTTTCACAGCTTTGCCTGAGACTCAGGCTATTTATGGTTTCTTGATTGCTATATTGCTATTAGTGTTTTCAGGATTGTTAGGTGGAGGTAAAGGTCTTGATGTGACAGCTGGTCTTGTTGCTGTTGGTGTCGGAGCTTCAATTGGTTTTGCTGGTCTTGGTTCTGGTATGGGTCAAGGTATAGCTGCTGCTTCATCTGTTGGTGCTGTTGTAGAAGATAATGATATGTTTGCTCGTGGTATTATTTTCACAGCTTTGCCTGAGACTCAGGCTATTTATGGTTTCTTGATTGCTATATTGCTCATGGTATTTGGCGGAATCTTAGGTTAGGAGGTCTATTTGTGAGCTCTGGAGCAGAAAAGATAGTTTCTAATATTATCTCTGAAGCTCAGATAAAAGCTGATGCAATTATCCAAGAAGCAGAATTAGAAATTAAGTCTTTTGAAGAAAAAGAATCTAAAAATCTCGAATTGGAAAAAAAGAAAATTATGGATGATGCCAATAAGCAATCTATAATGAAACATCAGCAAATAATATCTGAAGCTAAGATGAATG
This sequence comes from Candidatus Methanovirga australis, assembly GCA_031272765.1. Taxonomy (GTDB): domain Archaea; phylum Methanobacteriota; class Methanobacteria; order Methanobacteriales; family Methanobacteriaceae; genus Methanovirga; species Methanovirga australis. Next base: position 9,771 of record JAISTD010000140.1, read on the forward strand.
CAAGGAGATTAGAATTAGAAGCAAGAGAAGAAGTAATTGAAGAATCCTTTAGCAAAGCAACTGAAGAATTGAAGAAAGTTGCATCAACCTCTGATAAAGAGTATGTGGATTCTTTAGTCAATGTCGTTAAAGAAGCAGCTGTTGAGATAGATGGAGGAAATATATTAATCCATACAAAAGCAGAAGATAAATCTAAGATTGAAAATCTTGTTGATAGTATAGCTACTGATGTTAAGTCTGCATCTGGAAAAGATACTACTTTTGAGTTTGGTGAACCAATTAATACAGTTGGTGGTGCTATTTTAAAAACTAAAAGTGGGGAGATTGAAGTTAATAATACTATTGAGGCTCGTCTGTTGAGATACAAAAAAATCTTGCGTTCTGAGGTAGCTAAAATATTGTTTGATTAGGGGAGGTTAATATGGCTGATGAATTGACTACGATATTATCATCTTTTGGTATTCCAAATGAAGCATTTCTTGCAATTATTGTTGTAGTGCTTCTTGTCATTGGAGCTGTTGTAGTTATTATTGTAAGTAGACCTGTATTGGATATTTATCCTTATCTCCTTCCAAATGCTAAGGTAAGAGCAAGGAAAGGAAGACTGTTTGATGAAAAACAGTTTTCTGAAATTCTTGAAGCCGATGATTATAAAGAAATTACAAATTATCTTAGAGGCTTTCCAGATTATGCCAAGCATTTAGATGATCATTCAATTGAAAAATCATTAGATATTCAGCTTGGAGAAACTTATCAATTGCTCTCAAAAATAGCACCTAATGATGTAAAAAAAGTTTTTGTAATGTTATCTAAGAAATCAGATATATCCAACATAAAAAGTTTAATAGCATCAAAAGAAGCTAAGTTGACTAAGAATGAAGCTGAAAACCTTTTAATTCCAGTTGGAACTTTATATCCAACCTGTGAACAGTTAATTGAGACTAATACTATTGAAGATGTTGTAGCTGGATTAGATGGAACTGAATATGCTCCTGTTTTAGAAGATGCTTTAAGTGAATATAAAGAAAATAATATGACTCTGCCGTTGGAATCAGCATTGGATAAATATTTTTTAGAAAATCTTTTATCAGCATCAAGTGTACCATCTGATGATAATACAAGGATACTCCATTCTTATATTGGTTCACAAGTTGATGTAGCAAATTTAAAAACTATTATTCGTTCTAAAGCTGATAGTTTGAAATATGATGATATAAGTACTCATGTGATTTCAAATGGTTATCAAATTAAAGAATGGAAGTTGAAAGATTTAATGGAATCTGAAAATATAACATCTATTATTAATGGGTTAGAAGGTACAGATTACTCTCCAATTCTTAGTGAAGCTCTTGGAATCTATAGTGACACTGACTCAGTTTCAGTTTTTGAAAAAGCCTTGGATGAATATATTGTAAACTATGCTCACTCTCTTTCCTTAAAAAACCCATTAGGTGTAGGACCAATTATTGGATATATAAATAAGAAAGAGAAAGAAATCAAAAATCTTAAGATTATTATAAGAGCTAAAAGAGAAAATAATCTTGAAATGTCTGATATACAGGAGATGTTAGTATGAAATCGTCCGTAGCTGTTATTGGGGATATTGATACTGTCACTGGATTTAAACTTGGTGGAGTAAAAAAAGGTTATATTGTTGATAGTGATGAAGAAGCTGAAAATGCACTTAGTGAATTAATTAGTGAGGAATTATCTATTATAATTATTACAGAAAAAATCGCTGATAACATTAGAGAACATATTAATAAAAAAGTAGGATCTAATGTATTACCAATGATTATTGAGATACCAGATAAATCTGGTTCTTCTCAAAGAAAATCTGACCCTATGAGTGAACTGATCAAAAGGGTTATTGGGGTAGAGATGATTAAATGATTACTGAAGGAAATATTATTAAAATTGCAGGACCTGTTATTATCGCTGATGGTATGAGAGGAACTCAAATGTATGAAATGGTTCGAGTAGGTGACAGCAAGCTTATTGGTGAAATTATTGAGCTTGAAGGTGATACTGCAACCATTCAGGTATATGAAGAAACCGCAGGTTTAAAGCCTGGTGAGAAGATAGAAAGTACTGGTGGTCCATTATCAGTTGAACTTGGACCTGGAATTATGGGTTCTATTTTTGACGGGATTCAAAGACCATTAGAAGTAATTAAAGGAATATCTGGTGATTTCATCGAAAGAGGAGTAGATGTACCCTCCATTGATAAAGAAAAAAAGTGGACTTTTCAACCAAAAGCTAATGTTGGGAATGCTGTCAAAGGAGGAGATGTAATCGGTGAAGTTCAAGAAACATCAGCTGTTTTACAAAAAATAATGATTCCTCCTACTATTGAAGGAAAGATTACAAAAATCGTTTCTACTGGTGAATACACTGTTGAAGAAGATATTGCTGAAATTGAAACTGAAAATGGTATTAAAAAGGTTCAAATGCTTCAAAAATGGCCAGTAAGAAAAGGTAGACCTTACAAAGAAAAACTTGACCCAGATGTGCCTCTAATTTCTGGACAGAGAACACAAGATACTTTCTTCCCTGTTGCTAAAGGTGGTTCAGCAGCTATTCCAGGACCATTTGGATCAGGTAAAACTGTTACACAACAACAATTAGCTAAATGGGCAGATGCAGATATTATTGTTTATGTTGGTTGTGGTGAACGTGGAAATGAGATGACAGAAGTTCTTCTTGATTTCCCAGAATTAGAGGATCCAAAAACTGGAAACCCATTAATGGATAGAACTGTTCTTATTGCAAATACTTCTAATATGCCTGTTGCAGCAAGAGAAGCTTGTGTATATACAGGAATTACAATTGCAGAATATTTCCGTGACCAAGGATATGATGTTGCTCTTATGGCAGATTCCACTTCAAGATGGGCTGAAGCAATGAGAGAGATTTCAGGAAGACTTGAAGAAATGCCTGGTGAAGAAGGTTATCCAGCATATCTTGCTTCAAGACTTGCTCAATTCTATGAAAGAGCAGGTAGAGTTATTACAATAGGTAACGAAGGTAAACTTTCCTCTGTTTCAATTGTTGGTGCTGTATCTCCTCCTGGTGGAGACTTATCTGAACCAGTTACCCAGAACACACTTAGGATATGTAAAGTATTCTGGGCTTTAGATGCATCTCTTGCAGATAAGAGGCACTTTCCATCAATCAATTGGCTACAGAGTTACTCATTATATGTCGATAGTGTAGAGAACTGGTGGGCAGAAAATACTGGAAATGATTGGAGAGTAACTCGTGATGAAGCAATGGTTTTACTTCAGAAGGAATCTGAACTTCAAGAAATTGTACAGTTGGTTGGACCAGATGCTTTACCAGATAGTGAACAAGTTACATTAGAAACTACCCGTATGATCAGAGAGGATTTCTTACAACAAAATGCTTATGATGATGTGGATACATACTGTTCACCATCAAAGCAATATCAAATGTTAAAAACAATTGTTTCATTCCAAAAAGAAGCTGCAAATGCTCTTGAACGTGGAGTTGAATCAAAAGATATTATAGCAGTTCCAATTAAAGAGGAAATAGGTAGAATGAAGTATGTGCATGAAAATGACTTCCCTACTAAAGTTAAAGAAATCCAGGATGGAATTGTTAAGCAGTTAGGAGATTTGAGTTAATAACAGTTGGAAAATTTGAATTAATAATATTATTAAGTTGAAGGATTGATTTTAATGGTAACTGTCAATGAATTTATAATTTCAAGTGCAAATCATGCTCCAGGATATAAAATTGTGGAAATGAAAGGTTTTACTTATGGTTTGACTGTTAGATCTCGTGGGGTAGGTGGAAATATTAGTGCTGGTTTAAAAAGTATTGTTGGTGGTGAAATAGGAGCATATCTTAAAATGATGGAAGATTCTCGTAATCAAGCCGTTGATAGATTAATTGAACATTGTAAAAGTATGGGTGCTAATGCTGTTATTAGTTTTCGATTTGATAGTAATGAGATTGGACAGTCTATGCAGGAAATTTTAGCCTATGGAACAGCAGTAGTCGTTGAAAAAGAGGAGTAGTTACTATATTAATTATCAATATCTTTAAATGAAAATAAGGTGTAAAAATGAATGCTGATATAAAGACAAAGGAGTATACTACTGTTACTGAAGTTGCAGGACCTTTAATGATAGTTGAAGGAGTTGAAGGTGTTGCTTATAGTGAAATTGTTGAAATAGAGACACCTAATGGTGAACATAGAAGAGGTCAAGTTTTAGAGGTGAAAAATGATCTTGCTGTTGTTCAAGTTTTTGAAGGGACAACAGATCTTAATACAAAAACCACAAAAACAAGGTTCACTGGTGAGACTGCTAAGATTGGTGTTTCAATAGATATGATGGGTCGTATTTTTGATGGAACAGGTAAACCAATTGATGGTGGTCCAGAAATAATTCCTGAAATGGAATTAGATATTAATGGTTTCCCAATGAATCCTTCTGCTCGTGAATTTCCAGCAGAGTTTATTCAAACAGGTATTTCTACAATTGATGGAATGAACACTTTGGTTCGTGGGCAAAAACTTCCAATATTTTCTGGTTCAGGTTTGCCACACAATGATTTAGCTGCTCAAATTGCAAGACAAGCTAAGGTTAGAGCTGAAGATACAGATTTTGCAGTTATATTTGCTGCTATGGGTATTACTCACGAAGAAGCTAATTTTTTCATGAAAGATTTTGAAAGAACTGGTGCACTTGAGAGAGTAACAGTTTTCATGAACTTAGCAGATGATCCTTCAATTGAAAGAATTCTTACTCCAAAAATGGCACTTACAACAGCTGAATATTTAGCTTTTGAAAAAGATATGCATGTATTGGTTATTTTAACTGATCTGACCAATTATTGTGAGGCATTAAGAGAGGTTTCTGCTGCAAGAAATGAAGTACCTGGAAGAAGAGGTTATCCAGGATACATGTATACAGATTTAGCAGGAATCTACGAACGTGCTGGTCGTATTAGAGGAAAAGAAGGGTCTATTACTCAAATGCCAATATTGGTAATGCCTCAAGATGATATTACTCATCCAATTCCAGATTTAACTGGTTATATCACAGAAGGACAAATCGTACTTAGTCGTGAACTTTATAGGAAAGGTATCTATCCTCCAGTTGATGTACTTCCGTCATTGTCAAGATTGATGAGTGGGGGTATTGGAGATGGAAGAACTCGTGAAGATCATAGTGGAGTTTCAGACCAACTTTATTCTGCTTATGCAGAAGGTCGTAACTTAAGAGATTTAGTTGCTGTGGTTGGTGAAGAAGCATTGACTCCAAGAGACCAAAGTTTCTTGAAATTTGCTGATGAATTTGAAAAACAATTCATGACTCAAGCTAAGGATGAAGATAGGACAATAGAAGAAACCCTCGATCTTGGCTGGAAATTACTTAGTTTACTTCCTAAAGCTGAACTTAAAAGAGTTAAAGAAGAACATATTCCAAAATATCTTCCTGACACCCCTTAAATTATATGGATTGATTTAAACCTTATTCAAATCTTCTTATAGAAATTTTAGTTATTATAAATTTTTTTATTATAGGTTTAATCTAAGGTGAATTCAATCTAAGGTAAATTTAATTTAAAGATATATTGTCTATTGGTACAATACAATTAATAATATCATAGGAGGGAAAAAATGGCTCAGGATACTATTGAAGGAATAAATCCAACAAGAATGGAACTTTTAAATCTTAAAAATAGAGAAAAACTTGCGGTTAAAGGTCATAGTTTACTTAAAGAAAAACGTGATGCTCTAATAATGGAGTTTTTTGAAATATTGGATAGAGTTAAAGGTTCCCGTGATAAAACTGAAGAAAAACTGAAGGAAGCTTATGTAAATTTAACTGATGCTCAGGTTATGATGGGAGATTTAGGTGTTCAAAAGGCTGCTTTATCTGTTAAAGAATCAGTTAATGTTAAAATAGAATCAAGAAGTATTATGGGAGTTATAGTTCCTGTTGTTGATTCTCAAATAGATGTAAAAACTGTTGCAACAAGGGGTTATGGGTTTTCAGACACATCAGCGAAATTAGATGAAGCAGCCAAAAAATTTGAAGAGTCTGTTGCTTTAATAATTGAACTTGGTGAGATAGAAAAGACAATTTATCTTTTAGCTGCTGAAATTGAATCTACTAAACGTCGGGTTAATGCTTTAGAGCATATAATGATTCCTAAAATTAAAAACACTGTTAAATCTATTGAAATGAGACTTCAAGAAATGGAAAGAGAAACATTTGTCCAATTAAAAATGATTAAATCTGCCATTGATGCTAATTCTTAGGTTTATATTTTAATTTTTAATTATATTTTTTTATTATTATATATTTTTATAAAACTATTATTATTATTATTGGAAATCCAATGAAACGAGATCCTTTTAAACAGTATTTCAAAGACCCAGATAGAAAGGCTAAATTGTATATACTTTCGACAATAGCTATGATTTGTTCTACAATTTTATTAACTATTGGTACTATTGTTTTTATTCTAAGGCTCTTAAAAATAATATAATTCAATTTATCATTGCTAAATTTATATAGTTGTTTGCTTTCTCAATATCTCTTTTTAAATCATCTATCTTACTATTTTCACCAGTTAATGTTAACATTGGTTGATTTTTTTCTATTATTGTATTTTCATAAGGAATATCAGAAATAGTTATATTTTTACTTAAATTTTTAAAGCTGTTTGTATTGAATTTTAATCTTCTTGAAGCATAAATAATCTTCTTCATAGAATAATTTTTGGGGCTTGGAACATTAATTAAGTTATCATCACAGGCTTTAATATGGGTTTCTAAAAGATTTATTCCTAAAACATCTTCAACAGATTCGTATGTCCCTTGAAAGCGTGGATTTACTTCAATAACATTTATTTCATCACCTTTAACTATTAAATCAACACCATTTGAGCCTATTAGATTTAAATCACTAATCATACTTTCTGATAGTTCATTAACTTCTTTTAAAACATGACTATTATACTTATTTCGATTAATTGGAGAAATATTACCTGAGTATCTAAAGTCTTTTTTGTCTTCATTTTTTTGATAATAGCTATTGTTTATATTCTTACTTACAATAATTGATTTACTATTATTTTCAGTTCCAAGTACAGAACAACTTAAGTTATCTCCATCAACATATTCTTGTAAAAGTAAACCCTGTTTTTTATTATCCATATTGGATACATATTCTTTTAATTGAAAAATCGACTCGTTATTTAAAAAGTTTATTCCATACCCACCAGATCCACTAAGTTCTTTTATAATAAATTTTTTATCATCGTATTGTTTAACTATATCCAAAGTATCATACACATTAATATCAGCAGATAGTTTGAATGTTAATGGAAGAGAATATTTATTTTTCATTTTTTTGTAGAATCTGTATTTATTCTCTATGTCTTCTATATTCTTGTTGCCAACAATCTTCTTTTTGTTTTTCTTTAAAACATTATTTAATTTTGAAATATCAATATTTTCATCATTTTTAAGTTTAATATTCCCATTAAAGTATTCTGGTGAGATACCACTTGTAAGCACAATATGGTCAATACCTTCAATCCAATTAGAACAGTTATTTAAAATTTCAACAAAATTGAAATTTTCTTCAAACATCCCACAGCTTTGATAGGGTTTTTGTTGAAGTGAGTATTTTTCTTTATAGACAGTCTTAGTATCCGCTGTGTTATAATAACTTGAAGAATAAGTTTGATAATTCAATTTAAGAGCAGAGCTTATTATTGGCCTTGTATTAATACCTAAAATAAGTAATTTTTCCATTAAATCACAAAAATAAGAATTAGAATAGTCCCGAGCGGAGTCGAACCGCCGTCTCCGGGTCCAAAGCCTAGAAGGATTACCACTACCCTACGGGACTAATTTATTTACTTTCAAAAAAATATCACAAGTTTTACTTTTATTAAAACTTCTATTTAAATATATCTGTTCTGTAATCAATTTTTTTTAAATTATCGTAATATTCCTTTTTGTTATTTTATAATATTATTTTGCTTCCCTATGTAATATTAATTATAGTCTGAAAAGAAAATTTTATAAGTAATGATTAACATAACTTCATATATATTTTTGGAGTTGTTAGTCATGGTAAATATGCCTCAAAAGAAAATCAAAGAACATTTAGATAT
>JAISTD010000163.1 GCA_031272765.1 Candidatus Methanovirga australis
TGAGGTATTTTTAATGGTTGAATACTCGCATTATTTCTATAAATATGCGAATTCTGAGACATTAAGCAAAAAATGGATTGAAACCTACATTAATTAAAATTTTTATTTTTAAGACTATATTAAATAAACAAATATGAAAGAACCTCCGCCATTTGAGTAAGCAATATAAGGATACCTCCAAATATTACCTAATCCAACAGCTGCACCTATTATTGAGAGTAGAAAAGTTAAATAGCTATCCCATTGAGCATTATTATTTGTATCAGAATCAGAAATCTCATCCATTAAAACATTCCCATATATATAATATTGTACTATTAACTCTAATATTTAATAGTCTCATTATATATAAATGTTTCTATAGTTACTTCATTATTATTAGAATTTACTTTACCAATTTTATATGGATGGGAATATTTTTTAAGATAATCTAAGACATTTCTATGATCTTTTTCACTTACAATCACCACAAAGCCAATGCCCATATTAAAAACTTCATACATTTCATTCAATGGAACATTTTGATCATATATTAGCTTAAAAATAGCTTGTGGTTGTGGTAGATTATTTATTTCAAATCCAACATTATTATTAAGACGTTTAAGATTATTAAAGCCTCCACCAGTAATATGAGCCAGACCTTTAACCTCAAAATCTGTTTTTAAAAGATTTACGATAGGTTCCACATATATTTCTGTTGGTTTAAGTAACTCTTCTCCAATAGTGGTTTCAGTTCCAGGGATTACATAATCCAGTTCGAATTTTTCAAGTAAAACTTTTCTTGCTAAACTTAAACCATTACTGTGAATTCCACTGCTTCCTAATCCTATTAATATATCACCATTTTCAATATCTTCTCCAGTTATAATCTTATCATGCTCAACAATTCCAATACCAGTAGCAGCTAAATCGAAATTATTAATAATGTCTGGTAATGAAGCTGTTTCTCCACCTATTATAGCTGTCTTAGAAATATCTGCACCTTTTGCAAGACCATCAGCTATTTCAGAAATGACATCAGGATCCACATTTTCAACAGCTAAATAATCCACCAATGCAATTGGTTCAGCACCTACACAAAGCAAATCATTTACAACCATTGCAATACAATCAATTCCAACAGTATCATATTTTTTCATTAATTCAGCTATTAAAACCTTACTACCAACACCATCAGTACTCATAGCTATTCCTTTATCGCCTAATCTAACTAAAGATGCGAAATGACCGCTTTCAGTGATAACTTCCCTATTTTTCAGTGTTGATTTTAACTTAGAAGCTATTTTCTGAACTGCAATCTCCTCAATATCAATATCAACCCCAGACTCCGAATATGTAACCATTTTTTTTCACCTATATTTACTTATTAGCATGATATGCCTAAATATTCAATATAACTTAATTAAATATTAATATATCTAATTAAAATTATACTTTATTAATAAAATTAATTATGATTATTATAAAGTTAAATTATACTTATTATATATAAAATAATTCATTTATAAAACTATTAAATTCATCTTTTATAATATATATGTTTTAGTAACACTTGGGAATTTATTTTTTATTAATTATATATAAATAATTTTTGGATATTTAATATAATAAAGAATCAAACATTTAATCTCAATTAATAAATTAATCATTAATAAACTTATTTCATTAAATTAATTACAACATATTATTATATAAAAATAATAATAGAGAGTTTCTATAAATTAAATATTTTCAAAATCTTAGATTTTTAAATTTCCTAACTTGGGCTTTAAATTTAAATTAAAGAAAAAAATAAAAAAGTTTTTTCTAACTGTGCAAAATCAAAGATTTTGCAACACACGGAAAACCTTCAATTTTCCTATGTTTAATAGCTAAAGCTTTTAAAATAAAGAATTTTTAGCAAATATTAATTTTATTGATACTAACAAACTGAGAATTAAATTGACTATGATAATTATAAAAAATTTTAGAATTTTTCATAATATTTGCCTCATATAGGAATATATTTATAAGTAATGTGAAACAAATAATCATTTGTTTTTAGTTTGGTTAATAAGTTTTATAGAATAAGTATTACTATTCTTTGTCTATTAGTAATAACTATTTTTATTATACTAATTTATTAGATCACTCTAAAAACAAATATAAAATGTAAAAGGAGGTGAAAAAACAATGAAAATCAAAAATACATTATTAGCTTCTTTAATCGTAGTATTGTTTGTAGCAACTACATTTTCTACAGTAAATGCAATTATGCCAGCTAAAGCTACACATATCGCATGGGATAAAGGTGTATGGGACTTTAATGTCGAAAATCTTTTGGATTACTCAATTACTGTGAATATTGATGGGATAGACCATGTTATCCCACCAGCTCGTATTGGTAGCAATGGTTTTCGTGATTCTGAGGATTGCACCACTTTTGAGAATGGTTTTACTAGAGATAGTGTTCTAACTTACAATGGTGTTAAAATTCCTGCATTAATTACAGATGAAACTTACCCATATTTATCATCTTCATGGAAGGATACCTTTGATGAATGTAGAGACATCCCTGAATGTAGGATTGTTGCCCATACATTAAGGGTAGAATCTAATGGTAAATTCTTTATACTTGGTCTTCACTAAAGCCATAGTTTTTGATGCAATGGTGCTGAATAATTGGGTGCTATGATAAATTTAAAATATAACAATTTCGTCCACATCATTTTTTTTAGATGTGGACACACATCCTATTGTTAATTAAATAAATACAAATATAATAAATTCATTGAAAAACCATATAGGAGGAACAAAATGAAAAAATTAAGAACTATGAAAAAATTCATGTCCTTGTTGACAATATTTATGATGTTGACAAGTTTCACAACTTTTGTAGTGGCAGAAGGCTCTGTTACACTTAACCCTGGTGATAGTATCCAATCAGCAATAAATAACATTAGTACTGAAGGCACCATAACTTTAAATAATGGAACATACACTGGGAATGGGTGTAACAATATAGTTGTTATGAATAAAAAAATAACCATTCAATCCAATGGTGATGCCATCATAGATGCAAAATCTGATGGTAGAATATTTAATGTTGCAAACAACTCAAACCTTACTCTTAACAACATTAAATTAGTCAATGGATATTTAAATGGTAGTACTAATAATGGTGCTGGTATAGAAAATAATGGTACCTGTACAATTATAAGCTCCACCTTATCAAGTAATTATGCTGAATATGGAGGAGCAGCCATAAACAACAATGGAATACTAACTGTTACAAATTGTAACATAAGTGAAAATAAGGCAGTTGCAAAATATAGAGCTGGTGCTGGAATAAGAAACTATGGAGAATGCTATGTATCCAATTCAATATTTGACCATGATGTTGGAGAAGGTGACTCTTCTAGTGGTGGTGCTATAATGAGTGCTGGTGGTAAAAAAATAGAAGTGAAAAACTCCATATTCACGAATAACCGAGCAGGTTATGGTGGAGCAATATACACAGCCAGTAATAGTACTGCTATATTAACCAACAATACATTTACAACCAATAAAGCAGACAAATGCGGTTCTGGTCTTGCAAACTATGGTAAATGTGATATTGCTGATTCCAAATTCATAAATCAAGTTGAATCATCACAAGCAGTTTATAATGCAGGAACTATGGCTTTAAATGGTTCAAACTTTGAAAACAACAAAGCAATTAGTGGAGAGGCACTATATGGTGGTGCTTTGTTAAACACTAAAGAATGCACAATAACAAAGTCAAATTTCGCGTCAAATTCTGCTGATAATGGTGGAGCTGTATCTAATACTGGAAGTATGAATATTACTGATTCTGTATTGAATAATAACAATGTATCTTTTAGAGGTGGAGCTGTACATAACAGTGGAAATATGAGCATAAAAAATGGTGTGTTGAACAACAACTCTATATTAGAAGGTAATTCTGCTGATAATGGTGGTGCGATCAATAATGAAGGAGGTTTTTTAAATATAACTGATTCATTATTTGAAAATAATAATGCTAACCCCAACAATGGTTTTTATGGACAACATGGATGTGGAGGAGCCATAGATAACTTTGAAGGAAATTTAATAGTTTCTAACAGTAAGTTTATTAATAATCATGCACGGTTCGGTGGTGCGATAAACAGTTATTATGCATATTTAAATTTAGTGAATTGTCAAATAGCAGACAATATCGCAGACTATGTTGGTGGAGGTATTTGTTCAAATGCTGGTACCCAGGATATAGACAGTCAAACAATGCATAATTTTATTAATAACAGTCCGAGTGATACATTCCATTTCTATGGTTAATAATTTTATTCAGTTTAAGAATCTAATGAGTAGATTATATGGTTTCTTTTAAAAGAAAGTTCTGATGTTTTAATCAGGAAAAATTTCTTAATTTCTTTTTTTCATTTCTAAATAGCTATAAAAATAATTCTCAATACTATCATATATCAAAAAAAAATTGCTTTTATTATAATAATGGGTTTTTGTAAAAAAAAAATCTTTTTATTTATGTTTAATAGATAAAATAAGAGGAATATAAAATGACTATACATAAAATACACTACTCAAAAGAAGATCCTAAAAGAGCAAATGTAGTTAATTATAGTTGTAATTTTAATTGTGGATGGTGTTTATACCGACTAAAAACAAAACCTAAAAATAAATATATGGAAGTTAAAGAAATTAAGCACATTTTAAATGATATGGAAATTAATGGGGTTAATTTTCTTGGTGGAGAAATAACAACCTATCCACATTTAGAAGAATTAACATACTTCACTCATGAAGTTTTAGGAGTTCACACAAAAATAGGGCATACCAATGGTTATATATCTCCTCCAGATTATATTGATACGATTGGAATTAGTATTAAAATGTTTTCTGATGAGCTTCATAAAAAATATACAGGAAAATCAAATAAACCTATCCTTAAAAATTTTGAAAATACTCATGATAAAGGAGTTCAAATCAAAGCAAGTACTATTTATATTCCTGATTTGGTGGATGATGAAGAAATTGGGAAAATAGCTAAATTCATAGGGACTGTAGATCCAGAGATTAAATTACATATAACTGGATATATAAAAATCCCAGGCACTCCTTGGAGAATTCCGACTTATGATGAGATGATAAATGCTAAAGAAGTTGCAGAAAGTTACTTAGAAAATGTTGATTTTTCATTATATAGTTCAGTGAATGATTATGAAAATAAATTCTCTAAAAATATTGGATAAATATATTTTAAGAAATTTAATCAATTTAAAAAAATTAACAGAAATTCCATTCTTAGTGCTTGTTGTACAATTACCAAAAATCAAAGATTTTTGTAATTATTAAAAATCAAAGATTTTTAGACTTATAAAATAAAAAATTTTATAAATATGAAAATTACCAAAAATTGCTTTGCAATTTTTGTAATTATGAAAATCCAAAGGATTTTCAGTGATTCTGCTTTCAATAAACAAAATTTCTTTTAATGAAATATTGTTAAAAATTTTTTAATTTATATATTTAATAATTGTTTATAATTTTAATATTATTATATTATGATTCATAATAAAAAAAAATGTGATTAAAGGTAAAATACTAAAAAATAAGTCTGTAATGCATTGCATGTTGTAATGCATTATATATTCAATATACTAAGTTTTGATCATGTCATGCTTAATATATTATTTTTAAATACTTCGATAGTTGAAATAATACTATGTAAATATTTATTAATACTCATTGGAGGATTTATATTGATTTTTAGAGAATTTGATAATTATTTATGGAGGAATTTATAATGAATGAGACTACTTTATTCATTTTAATTGGGATTGCAGTGGTTGTGTTTGTGAGTATTTTTCTTTCCTTTAAATTATATGAAAAAACAAAGCCGAGCTCTGAAGAAACCGTTTTAATAGCTTTCATAACTGCAATGGTGGCTATTGGCAAATTTTCAGAAGCTGCTCTTCCAGGGATTGAATTTGGGACTTTTATACTTATTGTCGCTGCATTTGTGTTTGGTAGAAAAGTAGCTGTTATTTCAGGGCTTATAGCCCCTTTTATTGTAGGTACTTTTCAAGGTCTTGGTTTACAAACTCCATTTCAAATGGCTGCAATGGGATTTGTTGGTTTAATTTCAGCCGAACTTCCAAAAATTTTACAAAAAAATATAGTTACCCGTGTAATATTTGGTTTTTTCACAGCTGTAATATTCACATTAATTAGAAGTGTTCATGTATGGTTATATACTCTTTTAACCAACCCAGATTTTACTATTGGTCAAATAATTGGAGGATACATCCCGCTTATGTTTTGGTCCTACATGCACGGGATATTTATAGCATTTTTAGCTATTGTAATGTATAAACCTTTCATGACTATTTTTAAAAGAGCTAAAAATAGATACTATCCAAAAAAAGAAGGTGAAATAATATGAAACTAACATGTCTTCATCCTGGAACTTTATTATTATATTATATAATACTAATGCTTTTTGTGCTTTGTTTTAATAATATATATTATATTGTAAGTGGGTTGACTTTAATTTTAATACTATTATCATTTCAAATAAAATTTGAAAAACTTGTTAATATGGCTAAATTTTTCATACCTATGGCAATATTTATACTAATCTTCTATCCCATAGTTTATAATTACGGTAGTGGAACACAGATACATGTAATTGGAGATATTTACATGTCTTTTGAGGTTTTCATTGGTGGTTGTATAATGGTAATTTTGATGTATCTTGTCACATTATTATTTGTATCTTTCAATGCATATGTTGATAATGAGAAAATACTCTATCTTGGATCTAAACGATATCCTTATGTTTCAATGATTGGAGTTTTAGCAATGCGACTTGTTCCATATATAACTCAAAGATTCAATGACATAATTAAAGTTTTCACATATAATAAAAAAAAACAAGGAACATTAAAATCTATGGGTTCTATCCTTATAATTCTCATGGGATGGTCTTTAGAAGAATTTTTAATGATTGCAAAGTCTATGAAAGCTCGGGGATATGGTGTTAAAAAAAGAACAACTTATTTGATATATAAATTGCATAGGATAGATTATACAATAATAATTTTCACTTTACTTTGTTCAGGAGTTTTGATTTATGGAGCTATTAATGGATATGGTGAGGTGCATAGAAGTATAAATACAACAACCACAATTGTGTTAGATAATGATGTTAATGTTGATTTACCTCCAACAACGAAAGCAGCAAAAACTGGCTTATCATTACCATCTAAACAAAGTGAGAAAAAAATGAATGTGACTGATTGGAGTGATTTCACAAAAGCAATTAAACAGACATGGGGAACAGTAGCAGAAGCAACTAAAGAAACAATATTTCCCAAAGGAGATGATACTAAAACATACATTAACCTGCCTGTGGGAACAAATATTAGTAAAAACTCAAGTTTAGGTGTGGATTCAGATATTTTAACTAAGGAAAAAGAAGTTTTATTATCCAGACCAGCGAATATCACTGCTCCAAAAGGGGAAACTTTACAAAACAATTCAAAAATATTGCCAAAAGGAACGAAAATAAGTTATAAAGCATCAATTTTTAATTTAGAGTATTTCTTTAGTTTACCTAAGGGAATTAATGA
This sequence comes from Candidatus Methanovirga australis, assembly GCA_031272765.1. Classification (GTDB taxonomy): domain Archaea; phylum Methanobacteriota; class Methanobacteria; order Methanobacteriales; family Methanobacteriaceae; genus Methanovirga; species Methanovirga australis. The sequence continues at coordinate 7,632 of JAISTD010000163.1, forward strand.
AATAATTAACTACATATTTTACATATTATTATTTTCTCCAATGTTAGCTATAGAACTTTATGAAATATTTATTTTCCGTAAAAATGGTATCTGATAGATAAAAATGATTTTTAAAGGAGTTTGATTATAATGGAAATGATTAAATTTGAAAATTATAATTTTAGTTATGAAAATAGAAAAATTTTAGAAAACATTAATCTTACTATTAATAAAGGCGAAATTCTTCTAATCTGCGGACTTTCAGGCAGTGGAAAAACCACACTACTCGCTAATTTAAAAAATGAAATAAAACCTAATGGTAATGAAACAGGGAATATCTACTACAAAGGTGAAAACCTTCGAGATTTAGACTCTGTTAAATCAGCTGCAGAAATAGGTTTCTTATTTCAGAATCCTGATAATCAATTTGTAACCGACACTGTTATTCAAGAAATTAGTTTTGCACTTGAAAATATTGGTGTTCCTACAGAAGAAATAAGGACCCGTGTATCTGAAATGGCGACTTTCTTTGGATTAGAGAAGATGCTACATAAAAATGTGGATGAATTATCTGGTGGTCAAAAACAATTGGTTAATCTTTGTTCATTGTTAATTTTAAAACCAGAAGTTCTCATTTTAGACGAACCAACATCACAATTAGATCCTATAGCCTCCTATGATTTTTTATCAATATTAAGAAGATTAAATGAAGAGTTTAACATGACAATATTGATCACTGAGCATAAAGTGGATGATTTATATCCTTTCATTGATAAAGTTGCCTATATTGAAGATTCTAAGATCAAATATCTTGAGAATGTAGATTCAATTAATTTCAAATCAAGTTCAGATGATCTATTTGAAATGTATTTACCTTCACCAGCAAGAGTGCATAATATCATCAAAGAAAAATTCAATTTATCGGATACATTAAAAACACCTATTAGTTTAAAAGAAGGAATCAATGATATGTATTCAATATCTAAAGAATATGATTTTAATGGTTTAGATATTAAGCATATAAGTAATCCAGCTACTGGTGGTGAAGATTTAATTAAATGTAAAAATTTATGGTTTGGTTATGAAAGAGATAATATAATCCTAAAAAATATAAGTTTAAATATTAAAGCCAATGAATTTGTAAGTTTACTTGGAAGTAATGGTAGTGGTAAAAGTACATTTTTAAAGCTTGCAACAAATATGATAAAACCAATTAAGGGAAGTATTAAATATAAAGATGGATTACAAGTCGCTTATGTACACCAGAACCCTATGATACATTTTACAACAGATAAAGTAGCTAAAGAATTAGGAATAACGCTTAAAGAAGAAAGAGATATAGAACCTGATGAAGACTTCCAGGATAATATAAAAGATGCTGATGACTTTGTAGTCGATCTTGTCAAACTGTTCAATCTTGGAAAGTTATTGAATCATCATCCGTATGATAACAGTGTGGGTGAGCAGCAAAGAATAGCTATTGTTCAAGCATTAATTACAAGACCAGATGTTTTATTCCTTGATGAACCAAGTAAAGGTATAGATCCTAAATATAAAGCGATTTTAGCTGATAGATTAAAACAACTTCAATCTAAAGGACTCAGTATATTTATTGTGACTCATGATATTGATTTTGCGGCTGATAATAGTGATCGTTGTATATTGCTTTTTGATGGAAGTTTGCAGGTAGATGATACTGCAGAGAATGTTTTCACACAGAACAATTTCTACACAACTCTTGTTCATAGAATGCTTGCAAATCACTTACCTAATGTTTTGACTTTAAAAGATCTAAAAGAACAAGTATAGATAAATAAAATATTATTTAATTTAATATTATTTATATTAAATTTTAATTTATCCTATTTTAACCCTTATTTTTAAAAAACAACAGTTATAATTGTTATAATAATAAAAATAAAGATTAATTAACAATTTATTAAAAATATAAAATATTTTATAAAAAAAATTGAAGAAAATTAAAACAAGTTTTAACTAAAGAAAATCAAAGATTTCCTAAATTAAAACAAGTTTTAATTAAAGATAATCGAAGATTATCTAAATTCAAAATAAAAAATTTTGAACTAAAGAAAAGCTTCGTTTTTCTAACTGATAAAATCAAAGATTTTATAATTAAAGATAATAACGGAAACTTCGTTTCCTAAATTTCTCACTCTGTTCGAAATCAAAGATTATCTAAATTCAAAACGAAGAATTAATTCTTCTAAATTGAAAAATAAA
>JAISTD010000189.1 GCA_031272765.1 Candidatus Methanovirga australis
AAGCAGACGACTCAAATACATTAAAGTCAAAGGAGAAGCATTAAATAATTCTCCAATCTTAATAATAAAAGCAGGTGCCAAATAAGGGAGAGGCATATAATTAATGGTCCCTGGTATCGATTCCATTGTATCATTTATATCTAATGATTCTTTAAAGGCAAAAACATAATAATTATCATTAAAATTCCTAATCACCGAAGGGTGCCAAGTAGATACATTCCAAGGATTAAATTGGGTAATGTGACCAAAGCTTTTAGGAACATTGATATTGTCTCTGGGAATAATATGCCCTTGACTTATGTCAAATGCTTTGTAAAAATGTGAAACTTCATCAGAAGTCATGAAAGGAGGATTAATAATCAAAAATATAGAGCCAAAGGTTAAACATAAAATTAAAAGATTATTTCAACTTTAATATTATTTATTTTTACCATAGAATTCAGCTCACAATTAAATCATTAATATTTTATCGTATACTATTGATAAGAAGATATATACTTCAGAAGTTCATTTAACAGAACAAATTAAGCCATTAATCTTACACATTTATATTGAATAGAACTAACAAAACATGATTAATATTATAATATAAGTTATTAAAGTAATTTATTAATGAATAAGTCAAGATTACATAAATAATAAGTGGATATGCTTAACATTATCCCTATAAACAAAATAATAAAGAAATTTAGATATTTAAATAATTTATAATTTAAGTAATTGGTTATTTTTTCACTTCCTAAACATAAGAATAATAAAGGTGATAATGGAATAAAATATCTTCCTTGAACCCCAAAAATTAATCCGAATCCTTTTCAGACCATTCCAATGCAACTTTAAAAATTAGTATTGAACATGATGAAAAAATCAGCAAAGATATTAACTTCTGCTTTAATGTTAATTTAAATCTTTCAAAGCATAAAACTGAAACAAGTATTAAAACCATAAGATATATGTAAGCTAAGTTTAATGGTAGTGGATTAGTCAACCACCAAAGTATCCAACAAAACTTATAAGATACCTATCAAAAAAGACGACAATTGTATTTAAGAACATATTAAAGAAACTTAAAAAATTAACAATATGTGAAGAGCCTGATAAAGTTGTAGATGAAGTAATAACATCAAAATTTTTGAAAAGATGATTCCATAAAACCAAGATCAAACCTGAGGGTAAAAGTGTGAAAATAAAATAACCCAATCTCACTCTTAAATTTTCAAACTTAGATTTAGGAATAATAAAAAATAACATCCCTAATAAAACATATAATTGTTTTGATAATGATAAACCTGACAAAAATATAAATATGAGTAATATATCCTTTTTATAAATTTTATCATTATTAAAAGCCAATTTTAAAAATAAACATATTGTAAAAAAACACAAGGCAAGATTCAAGCTATCGGCAGAAATTGAAGATGCTGTATAAAGTGTCATTGGCATCAAAACAATCAGTAAAAACACATACTTCCCAATTGGAACAATTTTAATCGCATAATACACAATAATAATATAAATTAATAAATTAATCAAACGACAAAAATACATCAAAACCAAAGGAGAACCATTAAATATCTGACCCATCTTAATAACAAGAGCTGCACCTAAATAAGGAAGAGGCATGTAAGAATATGCATTATTTTTTTCTAATACTTGAGTATCATTAACATTCAATTCCATATTAAACTGACTATAATCTTTATTTATTAAATAATTTTCAGCAGATGTCACATTCCACAAAGTAAGCTTAATAATATTGTCAAAACTTTTAGGGACATCAATATTCTCCTTTTCAGGGGTTAAATGTCCTTGACTCACATCGTAAGCCTTAAAAAAATGCCAAGTTTCATCAGAAGCCATAAAAGGAGGATTAATCAATGCAGAAACAGAACCAAAAAAAAGAGCAAAAACCAAAAAAATAACTTCAACTCTATATATCAACAATTTTCATAAAAACCAATTTTCAATTTATTAACTAAAAATCGTTAAGTTGATGACAGTGCCCCTCACCGTCAAATCAATAAAATTATTCAAATCAGAAAAAATAGAAGTCTTAGAAAACTTACTAACACCAGTGATGAAAACAAGCTCAATATGATCCTCTGAACTTTTTAATGTATTATAAAAACCTTTCAAAACATCACGATTTTCTTCAGCCAAATCTATATCATCAACATGATCAAGAATAGGCTTATCATATTCATCAATCAAAACAACAACAGACCCAGATGATGAAAGCTCCATTATTAATTCTTTAAACCTTGTTGAATAATTCGAACCATTTATCAAATCCATGTTTTCATTTCCCAAAAAAATCAACTAACATATTAATTCAAGTTAAATATTAATTTCTATTTTTATTATTAATGATAAATTATTTAAAATTTTTTATATTACGGGGTTGTCAAAAAGTGTGGAGGTTTTCATGAAAATCCATGTTTTTATATAAACGAAAAACTTCGTTTTTCTAAATTATAAAATAAAAAATTTTATAATTAAATAAGTCATGATTTAACTTGATTAAAATTGTTAAATTTCATTTTTAAATTATTAAAATTACATTATTTTTTATAAATAATCTTATACAAAGTGATTTAATAAAATAAACTTAATATTAATTTAATTTTTAATTTATATTTTAAGATTAATCATTGAATTTTTTTTTTTATATTATTAAATTCCAAAAGTTTATTTAAAAATAATTAAACATCTAAAAATAAATATACAATTCAATATATTACAAAACAGATTTGTCAATAACTTAAGAATAAAGACTTAGTCATCCTGATGGCGAAAAGTCAATGCAACTGAATCTATATTAAGAATAATAAAACTACCGTTCCAAAAGAAATTTTGGAAAGAATAGGAGAAAAAGGAAATTTTCTTAAATGGGATGTGATTGAAGACGAAAAATTGAAATAGAGTTGAGTGAGTTACCTCATGGCTGTGAATTTTTCCTTAATGAAATTTGTAAAATTCTTGAGGAGATATACTGGAAATAGTGTTAAATCTTTGATTATAAAATCCTTTTAAATATTTCATCAGCAGCTTTATCGATTATGATCATCTGGGATTTTTAGTTAACAATACAAATTTTTTTTTAATCTTCTCAATATTTAAGTGTAATCATAACCTATTTTTTAATCATTATCATTACCACAAAAAGGAATTCCACGAATATCCCCGTGAGTATCTTGTTCTCCACTTGTATTAGAACCATATTTAATAGTAAATAATAGTAAACAGCTGGAAACAGTTGTTCCAATTATATTTGGAATAATAATTACAAAATTACGACAGTCTAAACCATACAAAAGCCAGAGCAGACAATTTGTAACATATCCTATGGCAAAAGTTATTTGGATATCTGTTTTCTTATCTTGCAAAATATAATATATCTGATTCACAGTAAAAAAATACATGGGCATTGAAGACGATATGGCGAATATAGCACTAAATTCCATCATTTATCACCTCACTTATTTAGCATTTATTTAAACACTGTTCAACAAAGAATTCTAAAATAGAGCAACTCATTTTTTATAAACCTGTATTGTTGGACAGGCTTAAAAATTAGAAAAAATTTAATAGCCATATAATCTAATATATCTATCTCAAATAGCACAAGTAAATAAGTAAGCAACATCATTATATAAAGCTTGTTGTTTGATTCTATTAGCATCCTATATCTATAGTAACATTTACATTAAATCTGATATACAATAGTAAAATCATTGATGAAGATACTAAAATAACAAGAGATAGCTTTCTATTTCTAATGTTTTAAGTGAGGAGAAAAACCACCGATATCAGAAACATGTTCATTAAATATACAATTCATTATAATCATCAAAAAAACACTAATATCTAAAACCAAACATAATTTTGGCTCGTGTTCAAAAGAAGAGAAAAAATAACATCGAAGCTAAATAACTTCATTCCAATACAACGATCACCTCATGATCATCCTCAAATATAACAACAGAACCCACAATAGCTGAAAATATTACAAATAAAGCCAAAATCTTCTTAAACATGGCCATTCACCTAAAATCTTCAAAACAATACCCATTACTTTTGGTACTGTGTTAGTTAACAAACCACTTATTCACCAGTTCTATCATTTAGAATACATATCAACGAAAACCCTACTCAAAAAAACATTCATGTCACAGCACTATGATAACCAACGAACATATGAGTTCTGGGATGAACACCCAAAAAATATAGAGTCCTAATTGATAAATTTATGAAAAATATTTACATATTTATATAGTTATAATTTATAATATTATGAATATAACACACATTAATATTATTTCAACAAGAAAAAATGTAAGTGGAGGTTAAAAAACATGGTGAGCATAATTAAATGAATAATTGACCAAAACTAATAGTATTGGGAAGTACTTCCAACTAATCCACGATCTTTATAAAAATTAAGACCAAAAAAAATATAGACCTGAAATCGATGTTATATATATACAAAACATTTATAGAGCAATTAAATATAAATTATATAATATCTTAATTAAATTTATAATAATGATTATTTGGATTTTAATAAGCCTATTTTAGAAGTTAGTGAATTAAATGTTTAATAAATCTTATGTGAAATATTTTGATAGTAGTTTTAGGACTGTTAATCCTGAAGAAACAATTAAAAACTATGAAAAAAAAATGAAAATAGCTGGAATAACTCGTATAAGTGATATTACCCATTTAGATTCTGTTGGAATTCCAGTTTTCTCAGCTATTAGACCTAATGCTCAATCTGGTGGAGTTAGTGTCTACTCTGGAAAGGGTGCTACAAAGATTCAGGCTAAGGCATCTGCTATGATGGAGGGTTTTGAGAGATATTCTGCTGAAAAACAGGATGTTGACAATGCGAAAATTATTAAAGGAAGATATTATGAAGTTGAAAATTCCATTGATGTCAATAGCTTAAATCTTCCTAAAGTAGATTACAGCAACGGTGAAATTGAATGGATAGAATCTGTTGAAATAAACACTGGAGAAAAATACTTTGTTCCTGTAAATTCTGTTTTCCATCCATATTCATGCTCATCCTCTTTAAAATTATTTAGATCCAATACAAATGGTCTTGCTTCAGGCAATATCATTGAAGAGGCTGTTCTTCATGGAATATTTGAAGTGGTTGAGAGGGATGCTTGGAGTATTTTTGAGTTAACTAAGATTAACAATAGAGAAATTGAGTTAAGTGGTTTTAAAAATCATTTAATAAATGAAATGCTTGAAAAGTTTGAAAATTCAGATATAGAGATTAAGTTAATGGATTTAACTGCTGATGTTGATATTCCTACAATAGCTGCAAGTTCTGATGATAAATTTTCAAAGGATCCTGCTCTTCTTACTTTTGGTATTGGTACTCATTTAAATCCAGAAATAGCTATTTTGCGTGCTTTAACAGAGGTTGCTCAGAGTAGAGTTACACAAATTCATGGAACACGGGAAGACACTACAAGAGCTGATTTTATGCGTAAAGCTGGTTATCAGCATATGAAAAAGATTAATAAACATTATTTCCAACATGATGATGAAAAAATTAACATAAAAGATATTGATGATAAAAGTTCAAAGTCTTTGAAAGAAAATATTGAAATATCTACAAGAGAGCTTAAAAAAGCTTCTTTGGATAAAATTTTATTCACTGATTTAACAAGAGAAGAAATTGGTGTTAGTGTCGTGAGAGTGATTATTCCAGAAGCCGAACTTTATACCGTAGATTCTGATAGAGTTGGAAATAGAGCTTTTGAATATGAAAAAAAAAATTTTAATAATTAATCTTCAATAGTTCCAATAATATTTACTTAAATCCAGAATAGTTTATCATATAATTATTTCATAAAATAGCTGAATTAAATATTTTATTTACAATATAACTCAATATAAAATTCTCAATTTAGAAATAACTTTTTATGAAATTGTTTATACTGGGTTATAAATAAATTGTATACATACTCTAAAATAAATTAAAATAAGAAGTTTATGAATCTAACATATTTATAAGATTAATATAATATTGTGACTTAGTATTAATCAAAAAATTGTAATAAACATTTAATAAATTATAATAAAAAATTGCTAATAAAAAGTGAAGTTCAAATGTCTGATAAAAAAGCAATAGTTTTTATAGGTCCTTCCCTACCAATTGATGAATGTCGTGAAATATTAGATGCTGATTATAGACCACCAGTTAAACGAAATGATATTCTTCATATCATTGATGAAAAACCAGATATTATAGGTATCGTTGATGGTGTTTTTCATCAAAGCCCAGCAGTTTCCCATAAAGAAATTCTTAAAGCAATTGATAAAAATATAACCGTTGTAGGTGGAAGTAGTATGGGGGCTCTTAGAGCAGCAGAGTTAGATAACTTGGGAATGATAGGTATAGGCCACATATACCATCGATATGCCAACGGATCTATTGAATCTGACGATGATGTTGCTCTTGTTTTTACATCGGATGATTACACTCATTTATCTGTTCCTTATGTGAATATTGAATATAATTTAAATTTATGTGAAAAAGAGAATATCTTAACAAACTATGAAAAAAATCAGATATTAAATGTTGCTAAATCCATTTACTATCCTAAAAGGAATTATTCAAGTATACTTGAAAAGGCAAATATAGATTTAGAAATTAAAAATCTCTTAAAAAATTTTTTAAAAACAAAATGTATTGATATTAAAAAACAAGATGCTATTGAAGTTTTAAAATATATTAGAAACTTAATAGAAGATTAATTTAATTAAACACTATATTTTTATATATTCTTTTTTTTATTGAAATTGAAAATTTGATAAATTTTCTAATATAATTATAGAAATAAATTATTATATAATCAAAAATAATGATTAAATATATATAAAAAGATTAATATAAATAAATATATAAATAAGTAGATAAATAAAAACATTTATATATTTGTGAGCATCTATAGATTTAGTATATTGATTATTATCACCAAAATTATTAATAATTCTGATCATTAGTAAAGTCAAGTATTAAGAAATTACAATAGTTAGTGGTCATCTTAGAGGCATTGAAATGAATACTGAAGAGAAGATTAGGAAAGTGAAAAATATTCTAAAAGGTAAAAAGATCATAATAGCCTTTTCTGGAGGAGCCGATAGTGTATTAATTGGACACATAGCAAAAGAAGTTAGTGAAGAAATAATAGCTGTTACATTTGATAATGGATTGATGCCAAGTAACTTTTCAAACGAAGTTAAAAAAATAGCTGAAAATATTGGGATTGAACATATTTTAATAGAAGAAGACCTATTAGAAAACACGAAGTTTAGTGAAAACAGGGAAAATAAATGTTTTATATGTAGAAATTTAATGTATAATGAAATAAAAAAAATAGCTGATGAGAATAACATAGCTATTATTGTTGATGGAACAAACATCGATGATTTAATGGATAATAGACCAGGAATAATAGTAAATTACGATGTTGGTGTTGTTAGTCCATTTGTTAAAGTTGGATTAGAAAAAAATGAGATTATAGAATATCTAAAAAAGAATAATATTGATTATATCACATCAACAACTTGTTTTGCTACGAGAATTGAGAAAAACAGTAAAATTACCAGTAGAAAAATAAATATGATTAAATATGGTGAAAACCTTTTAAAATCTATTTTAAAAACTGATGAACTTAGAGTAAGGCTTGTATTAGATGACATGGCATTGATTGAACTTGTTAATATTGATCCTATATTAAATAAAAATAGCTTAGTTCATATAACAAGTGAACTTAAATCTGTTAAGTTCAAAAAAGTCGCGTTAAATGTTGAACCTCAAATAAAGAAAAAAAAAGAACTTATTTATAAACCTTGCAAGGATGAAGCCAATAAATTAATGTTTGAAAATGATTTGCCTTACAAGATAGATATTAAAAAAACATGTGAAGAACTTAAGAAAATTGGTGAGATTAAATGTTCCAATGAGATGGGTGTAATTATGTTGGATATTGATGGGAGAAATCTAACTCTTTTTGGAAAAGGTAAGCTCGTTGCAAGAAAGATTAAAGATAAAGAAGATGTTCAAGATCTTCTTATAAAAGTATTGCCTTTGATAAGACCTGAAATTCAAGCTGAAAAATAATCAAATTATATTGAATTGTAAATTTATTTTTTTCATAACCCCAATTTTCAAATAAAATTTTTGGAATTTAATATAACAAAAAAATCAATAATTTAATCTTAAATATACATTAATTATAAATAATAAAAAATCAAAGATTTTTAAACTTATAAAAAAAATAATATGAATTAAATGATTAAAATAAAAACCAAGAATTTAATCAATTTAAATTCGTTGAAATGTTATACATTATTGTCCCTATTGTTTAAAGGTAAGCATGAACTTTGTTCTTATACCAATATCAACAGCTCGATCACCAATTCTTTCAAGATACCTTACAATAAAAATTAATTTCGTTACCATCTTAATATATTCTGGATTACTGGACATTAAGTCAGTGACCTGACTAAGAATTGAATCAAACAGATCATCCACTTTAAGATCATCCTCTTTTAATTCACTTGCCATAAGCTTATTTCTATCTAAAAAAGCATTAATTGATTTACTTAACATCATCTGAACATAACTACCCATATATTGGCAGTTTTCTAATAATTTTTCTGGAAGTTTCGTATCTTGAACTGGTTTAAGTTCCCTTGCAATTTTTGATATTAAAATCCCAATCCTACCTAAATGATTACTAACTCGAATAGTTGATTCAACAAACATTAAATCCCCAGCAAGAGGTTGTTCAATAGCAATAAATTTTATACAATTTTTTTCTAATTCAAATGCAAGTTCATCAATCTCATTTCCCTGATCAGTTGCTTCCTTAGCTATTTCATCATTATAATCATTTAGTAGAGAAACGGTTTTCCTATTAGCTTCAATAGTTTTTATTCCTAACTCTTCAATACTATTTTTTATCTTATTAATCCTTTTTTTAAATATAGTGCTTGGATATTCGCTTGACATGATTTTAATTCCCTTAGTTCAAAACCGATTAATTGATTTTAATATTAAAATTGATTTTAGAAAAATATTTAATAGTTAAACAGGTTTGTAGTTTAACCAAATCTTCCAGTTATATACTCCTCAGTTTTCTTATTTTGAGGATTTACAAACAATTCTTCAGTTAAATCACTCTCAATAATTTCTCCACTTAGGAAAAAGGAAGTGTACTTAGAAACCCTTGTTGCTTGCTGCATATTATGGGTCACGATGATTATGGTATAATCGTTTTTAAGTTTATGAATAAGTTCTTCTATCTTAGCTGTTGCTATTGGATCAAGAGCAGAACAAGGTTCATCCATTAAAATAACTTCAGGTTTATTAGCTATTGTCCTTGCAATACATAATCTTTGTTGTTGACCACCAGATAGACTTAAAGCAGAATTATGTAATTTGTCCTCTACTTGCTCCCATAATGCAGCTGACTTCAAACTATCCTCCACAACTTGAGCAATATGATCTTCATCATTTACTCCATGAATTCTAAGTCCATAAGCAACATTTTCATAAATCGATTTGGGAAATGGATTAGCTTTCTGAAAAACCATGCCCACCTTTTTTCTTAAATCTACAACATCCATCTTAGGTGAATAAATATCTTCACCATCCAATAAGATTTTTCCTTCTTTCCTAAAGCTTGGACTTGAGTCATGCATCCTATTTAAACTTCTAAGAAATGTTGATTTTCCACATCCAGAAGGACCTATTAATGCAGTGACAGTATTCTCCGCAATTTTAATGTTAATATCTTTAAGAATCTGTGCTTCACCAAAGAATATATTTAAATTTTCTACTTCTATCCTATTCATTTTTAAACCCTATGAAAATTCAGTTTCTTAGCTAATTAAACTATAATTTGAATATTTACGATTCTTAATTAATAAAATTTGTCAAATAATTTTATTTAAATTAAATGTTTTATTTAATTAAAAAGCAATTAATAAAACAAAAAAAAGAAGATTTTAATTAAAAGATATTGATTAAAAAAATAAGATTTAAAGTTAAATTCATTACTAAGATTTATCTGGAGATTTGTAAGAATTTAATGGAATATGTGCCTTTTCAATTAGTTCATTAGCAGTTTTCTTCATTTTCTCAATTAAAGAACTTTTTTCAGAACTTTCCATTAAGATATTCTCCAAAACATCACTAAGAGTATCAACAGGTATAATTTCAATCATATCTTCATACTTCTTCTCAATCATAACATCCTTCAAATTGGATTTTGGAATTATAACCTTTTTCATGCCAGCTTCAGCAGCAGCCTCAATTTTAGCTGTTGCCCCTCCAATCGGAAGAACATCTCCCCTCACAGTTAAAGAACCCGTTAAAGCAGCAGACTGATCAAGAGGTATTTCCTCAATAGCAGAAATAACTGCTGCAGCTATTGAAACACTTGCACTATCTCCCTCAACACCATCATAAGTTTGTAAAAATTGAATATGAATATCATACTGAGAAATATCCCTACCAGTATTCTTCTTAATCAATGCACTAACATTTTGAACTGATTCTTTGGCAATTTCACCAAGTTTACCAGTGGCTATTATCTTACCCTCATTTTTACTTTGAGAAGGAGCAGCTTCAGCAGCAATAGGTGATACAAGACCACTTCGATCTCCAATAACAGCTAATCCATTAACAACACCGATTTTTCCACCTTTTGGATTGAAAACAGAATAATCTTTTCTTTGAGCAATTGACCTATCAGCTATTTGCTGTTCTAATGTTCTTGAGAACTTTTTAGCTGTTTCAACATGTTCTGCAGTTACAATGTTTGAATTTTCTTCTGTTGCAATATCTCCTGAAGCTCTTATTAAACCACCAAGATCTCTTAACTTTAAGGTCAAAGTATCTCTTTTACCAGACCTTCGTTTAGCTTCACGTATAATCTCATCCAGTGCATCTACATCAAAATGAGGTATCCTACCATCATTCTTAACTTCTTGAGCAACAAACTGAATTAATTTTTCCCTATTTTCTTCATTGTCATCCATTGAATCTTTCATATAAACTTCATAACCATATCCTCTAATTCTTGAACGCATAGCAATGTGCATCCCTTCAAGAACTTGAATATTACCTGATGCAACCAAAACAAAATCACATGGAACAGTTTGAGTTCTTACCATTGCTCCACTGCTTGTTTCACTTTGTCCAGTTATAGAATATTTCTTTTCTTGCATTGCAGACAATAATTCTTGTTGGGTTTTCATACCCATTGTCCCTATTTCATCTATGTAGAGAACACCCTTATTGGCTTTATGGATCATTCCTGCTTCTACACGTTCATGAGCTGGAGTTCCTAATCCTCCAGATTGATAAGGATCATGCCTTACATCACCTAATAATGCACCAGCATGAGCTCCAGTAGCATCAATGAAAGGAGCAAATTTCTTGTTTTCATTACCAACCAACAACTTTGGGTAAAGTGAAACAGTACGAGGCTTTATTTGCATGAATATAAAAATTATTAAAAGAGCAGCAATAACAGCATACAATGGCTCACCATAATAAAATCCTAAAACTAAAACACCACCAATTAAAATTACCATAACAAATGTTTTCTTTTCATCATATCCTTTTAACAATGTTTTATTAGCCATTACAATTTTTTTACCTTCACCAGCTGGAACAGGTTGTATAATAGGATTGTTATTGTCTTCTTGGTTTGGATAGACCAATATATCTTCTAATGCTTCATGCGGTAAAAGTTCAGCCATTCCTTTAGCTAACATTGATTTTCCAACACCAGGTTCTCCAATTAAAAGCACATTTCTTCTTTGTTTAGCCGCTTTTTTTATGGTCTCAACAGATTCTTCATGACCAATAACTTGATCAATGAGAAGCGGAGGCACATTAATATCTTTAGAACTTGCAATGTTTCTATGATTAAACATTGCTCCTTTTTCATTAGTTTTAGTCTCAGAACCTTGATCATCCTCACGATTTCTAATATTAACTTTAGTCTCAAAATCTTGATCATTACCTTGACTTTCAAAAACTGTTTTATTATCTTGAGAACTCTCTGTGTTTTTTACATCGCTACTATCCTTATTCTCAGTCTGTTTTTCATTATTCTCCATTGATTTACCTCATGTAACTTATTTTTACTATATAACAAAGATATTAATAAAATAATTATGATAAATAAATATTATAAATAGTAAATACTTTTTTAAATAATAGATATTTTAAATAAGTTTCTTTTAAATAAACTTTAAACAATAATAATATTACAATCTTATGAAAGTATATAATATTCTATAAAATATTTATTATAATTTATATAATAGATAATTATTTATTTTATCATATAAATATTTTGTGTATTTTAGTAAATTTTGGTAATTAAAATATTTGGAGGACTAAAAAATATGGTTATTAAAAAATAATTAACTTAAAATAAATATAATATCTCTTTTTGGAGGGTATGTAAACAATATATTAACAATCAATATTACTTAAACATTTACTATTTTATATAAGTTACATTAAATTCATATAAAATAGACAATGATGAGCGGATTCTTTCACATCTTTACACTTGAAAATTATTAAAAAATTATTTAACATGTAATATACAATTTAGAAAATTTTTAATTTTCGTTATATAAACCATGGATTTTCATGAAAAACTCCACAAAAAATTTACAACCTCTTTATTTAGGAACATTTATATAAGATTATTTTTTAATTAATATTGTAGATTATTTCATGTTTACTATAATATAACATTAATTATAAATAATCATATTTAAATATTTTAATCAAGATGATCAAACTTTTAAAAATCTTGGTTTAAAAACGGAGGTTTTATATGAAGAAATTCACGAAAATATTAAGTTTAATATCTATATTTGCACTATGTTTGTCAATGACAAACCCAATTAATGCAACAGAAAATACAGACATGATTAATGCAGCAGAAAATACAGACTTAGGCAACCCAGACGACGAAATAAATAGATATTACACTAAACATACTGAAGCAACAATAAAAGCCTACACTAAACCACAAAGAGTCATATCTTCTACTGATGATAACATTACTGTACTTGCTTATCCTTCATCCTATTGGGATAATGAAGCTTTTAAAGGAGGATATAAATTTAGACCTTATATTGTAACATGGAGCAAACATGTTAAAATCTATCGTGTTGAAGGACAAGACTATGCAAATAAGAACAAATATGTTACTGATGGTTATATAGACTTCAATCCAAAAAATACTGCTGAAGGAGAACTAACTATAAAAAATTCTGGAAATGGCAAATACGATGATTGTGACTTTAGTGCTATAACTGGATTTGAAAAAAACGACAATTATAATCATTTATCTATCTACTCAAGTCGTTTGACCGATCCAGAGCCAGCTTAATTCCTGAATAACAATTTTTAATTACTTTTTTTATTCTACTCTTATCATAACATATTTTTAATTATAGTCCTTGACATAATTTTTGTAAGTAATGGACTTTTTAAATAAATATAATATTGTTTTATTTTAAGTTTTATTTAATTAAATAGTGTATTTATTGATATGATTAATTTTATAATTTTTAATAGTGAAATATGTCATGTTTGAAGATATTTTTAATAACAGAAGATTATATAAAAAATTTATCAATTAAATTACTAACAATACAAGGACTTATAATATAAATACTTATCTTGACAACGAGACTGTAAAAAAGTGTGGAGGTTTTCATGAAAATCCATGATTTATATATAAAGAAAACCATGAAAATTGAAAAACCTCCACAAAAATTTACAACCTCTTGACAACATT
This sequence comes from Candidatus Methanovirga australis, assembly GCA_031272765.1. GTDB lineage: Archaea > Methanobacteriota > Methanobacteria > Methanobacteriales > Methanobacteriaceae > Methanovirga > Methanovirga australis. The sequence continues at coordinate 13,866 of JAISTD010000189.1, forward strand.
GCTCCACACACTTTTTTTTACAGCCTCTACAGTTTAAAATATATATAAATACTACTTTTTAACCCACACATATATTCCTTTATAATATATTAATTATATACCATTAAATTATAACATTGGTTTTATTCAAGGAGAGCAAATTACTGTTGTTAAAAATACTGATACTAAAACTTTAATTCAAAATGAGTTAAATGCACCATTAAATAAAACAGGAAAAGCTGTTATTGAAGATAATATTTTATATAGGGGATTGACAGATAGTAACCCTGATTTATCAATTGGTCAAGTAACAGCATTCTCATTAATGATTACCAAACAAATGAATCAATCCACACAATTTACTTATGAATTAATATGGTGTTACAAATCCAGCACAATTTCTAGAAATACAAGAAAAAAGTAGAAAAACTAATTTAGAGAAATATGGTGTTACAAATCCAGCACAATTTCTAGAAATACAAGAAAAAAGTAGAAAAACTAATGGTAATTGGGTGTTATTCAGTTATGATGCAAGTAATGTTGATTGGATACAAATAAACGAATTAGATAAAATAAATAATATAATAATTTATGAAACTCCAATTATTTACTCATAATGTGGTAGTTAGTATAAATATGTCCCCTGTGGCTTTAATTTGAGAATTAATAACTTTAAATGTTATGTGGTTATAAAAAAAAGGTTTTTAGATATTTTTTATTTTTTCTATTGGGACTCCTGTTAGTTCACTTATTCTTTGAAGAGTTTCACCAGCAGACTTAAGTTTTTTTGCGAAAACGAACATAGCCTCCTCTTTACCTCTTTCCATACCTTCTTCTATTCCTTCTTCTCTTCCTTTCTCCATTCCTTTCTCCATTCCTTCTTCTTCGGCTTTTCTTTTTGCTGTGGTTAGTATTGATTGTTGGTCTCTTTCTGCTTTCTCTATTGATATTTTCAAAATTTCTTCTCTCTCGGACTCTGAAAACATTAGTCTTTCCTCCTCTACATCTCTTATAAATTCATCTTTTTTTATTAGGTTTTTAAGTTCTTGTTCATTTAACAATCCATATAGATACATTAAAAAAGAGTCTAATGGATTATCACTATCATAACATGCTTTTTCTGCTTTTTCGAAAATGTAAATGTCTAATAAGTCATTACCAAATATTTTTAAGGTTTGTTGGTTAGTTATCTTATAATTATGCTTATATATTTCTTTTTTATCTTTATAAAATTTATGGTTTAGTAAAGAGATTGAGATTATTTTTTTAATGTCTTGGTAATTCTCTCCTTTTTTAAGGGTTATGGAACTTAATCGATCGGTGTAGAATTTTATTCTCTCTTCCATGTCTTCTATTTCTTTGTTTTGGATTTCAAGAGTTATTATTCTATTGTTTTTAGTTAGAAATACTAAATCTAATAGTATGGTTTTACCAAATTCATTCCCTCTTACTATTTCACTATTCAAAATTTGTTCGATTTCTATTTCTAAGGATATTAACCTTTTAATTAGTCGTTCTAATAGTTTTTTCGAGGTTTTTTTTCCTAAAAACAACTTTAAAAATCTCATCTCTTAAAATATTAGTCGTAACATATTTCAAAGACTTAACACCACCCATATTCTCATTATCATTACTGTCATTAACATTATTATCCTTATCCTTATGTTCATGGTTGTGGTTCTTATTAAGGGGGTCATTGCTCTTCATATTTTTGGGCATAATTACCTCCAATTTTATATTCTAATAATAATTGCAATTAATTACTTGCAATATTAATATTTTGAATATGGCATATATAAATATTACTTTCAAGAAAATTAATATTAAGTTTTTATGTAAAGCAAAATATAAATTATGACATATGAAAAAAGAGGTTTCAATTTAAAGAAATTGACAAAAAATATGTTGATTTAACCTTGAGTATTTAACTTTATTCATTATGAAATGAAGTAATATAAAGAAAAACTCCACAAAAATTTACAAGCTCAGGAAGGGTGAAAATTATTAAAATTAAAAAAATAAGAATATTTAACTTGTGATTATCATAAAATCGTTTTATTTAACTGTTCAGCTATTTTTTTAGGATCATCAGAGTTCATGATAGCTGATATAACTGCAACACCTTTTATTCCAGTGTTTTTAAGTGATGATATATTGCTCTCATTTATTCCCCCTATTGCTACAACAGGAATATTAACACTTTCAACTATTTCTTTTAATTTTTCAATAGATATTTCATTGGTGACCTTTGATTTTGTTGGAAAAACTGCACCAACCCCAATATAATCTGCACCAAGTTCTTCAGCGGCAATCGCATCATTAACAGTGGAAGCTGATATTCCCAATATTTTATTAGAACCGATAATATCTCGTACAACATTTCCTGGAATATCTTCAGCCCCAATATGAACACCATCGCCATTAGCAGAAATAGCTATATCTAATCTATCATTTATAATTAAAGGAACCTTGTATTTATCACATAATTTTTTTAATTTAATAGCTATTTCATAAAATTCTTTAGATTTTGTATTTTTCTCTCTAAGTTGAATAGTTGATACTCCACCAATGATAGCTTGTTCGATTATATGAAAAAATTGTCTTTCTGTTTTATTATTCCTGTTTGTAACCAAACAAGTTTTTAAATTAAATTCTTTATTTATCATATGATCAACATTACATATTAAGTTATATTTTTAAAGAGTAATATAATTAGCTTTTTATTTATTATATTTAGTTAATTATTATATAAATTATAAAACTATTTGTCAAGACAAAATAATTTAGTAAAATTTTAAAAATGAGTTTTTAGGAAATCAAAGGATTATTCAGTTGAAATTTCACTAAATACGATTCTAATGAAAAATTATCAATAATAAAAATCAATACTAAAATAGAAAGAATAAATTTGTCATGACACTATATATTA
>JAISTD010000019.1 GCA_031272765.1 Candidatus Methanovirga australis
TTTAACATAAACCACAAAAGAATTCTACGGAGCCATGCTCCGTAGATGAATTTTTTGTAAGCAAGAGTATGTAATCCTATAGAAAAATGTAAATATATCAAAAACATATAATAATATAAATAAATGAAAATACAGGAGGTAAAAAATGAATAAAGCAAGAAAAGTCAGATTATATCCAAATGAAAAACAAAAAAAATTCTTCAATAATTGTTTTCAATTCAGTATTAGAGCTTGGAACACTTGTCATGATTATCATCGAAAATATGAATATCAAATAAGTCCAACTTGTTTCATATTCAATAAAGAAGATAAATATAGATTTTCTAAAACATTCAGTAATTATGGAAAAGCTATAACTACTAATAAAAATAGTTATGATAAAAAATTAGACAGTAAAATCAAAAATTATGTTGTGAAAGCATATAATCAAGCCTGGAAAAAGTTTTTTGATGGAATGAAAGACGGATCTATTCAAAAAGCTAAAAGTAAAAAATTAGCTAAAATGTATGAAAATAATGCAGCTCCACATAACATAGCTTTCATCAAAGAGAATTTTGGTAAGCCAAGATTCCATAGTTTTTGGAGGAGTAAACTTAGTTACACCAGTGATAGTAAACATATCACTAAAGATGAATTTATATTACCTAAAATTGGTAAAATAAAATATCGTGGTAAGTTATTAGATGAAGATGTAGCTAATTTTACTGTTTCATTAGTAAATGGTAAGTATTATTGTTCTATTATTTATAAAAATGTTAGTATCAAACAGAAGATTCATACGAACAAGGTTTTAGGTATGGATTGGGGAGAGAAAACATTTTGGAGTTTAGATAATGGAATAAAACTAAATCCTACAATAAATATCAAATTAGAAAATAAGATAAATACTCTCCAACAAGACTTATCAAGAAAGATAGGTTATAAAAACGGAGAAGCTAAAAGTCATTCTTATTTGAAATTGAAATCTAAAATCGATAAACTAAAAGAATATCGAAGCAATGTATTAGATGAATGGGAACATCAAAAAACTCATAAATTAGTAAATGATTATGATTACATCTTCATAGAAGATATTTCATATAAAAACTTACATCAAATAAGTGATAAAGGTGTTTCTAAACTCAAAAAACTATATTATCGAGCTGGTATGTTTACTGAAAAACTATCCTACAAATTAGGATGGTATAAGGAAAAACTTCATAAAGTAAATCCTAAAAATACCTCTAAAATATGTAGTGAATGTGGATACATCAAAGAATCTAAAATAAGTCTCAATATAAGACAATGGAAATGTCCACAATGTGGAGTTCTTCATGATAGAGATACTAATGCAGCAAAAAACATAGCTATTCGTGGTTTATTAGAATTAGGTTTGGAGTTAGGAACTAACTTCATAAGAGGGACGGACATGCAGTGTCCTTAGAACTTGAATCTACGGACTCCATAGTCCGTAGTAGTTCAAAATCTGTATTGTTAAGTTATTTCTAAAGAAATTAAAAAATATTCCTATTAACTTATAAAAAAAAAGCAATTTCATAATCATAACTATAAAAAAAAATTGTTTATTTATCTAAAGAAGCATTAAGTTCATCTTCTTCATCTAAAGAAGTTAATAATTCTCCCCAAGCTTCTAAAGACTCTTTAGCTGTCTGTTCATCTAAAACTTCAATAGCATATCCTGCATGAACAAGAACATACTTACCTACTTCTATACCCTCAACTAAATCCAATTTTATCTGAGTTCTCACTCCTCCAAAATCAACGAACCCAACATTATTCTCTTTATCTAACTCTACAATTTCCGCAGGGGCAGCAATACACATAATTAATCCTCCCATATTTTTTTTTATTTAACTTCCTTTATGTTCGTATAAAAACATTGAATATAAAAAATATCTTATTTTACTAAAATTGATTCAAAAAGTAATAATGGTTCAAAAAGAAAATTTAATCATATATTTGAAGATTATATTATATTAATTTTACTAATGTTTTTCAATGAAAAAAATACTTTAGAAAAACAATTTAATATCATTATACTATATGTTTTATAAATTAGTTTCATTATTTATTTCAAACAGACTATCTTCTTAAATCATTGACTATTCCATACACACAAAAATATTATTATCATCTAAAAATTGAGTTTTAACAATATTTTCTAACAACAGTATTTCATTACCATAAATTGTATATTGCCATAGATTGATATTTTCCATTGATATTTTCACCTAAATTGGATCATATATTCTGAAATCACTTGTTATCTACTATTCCATATAGGAGACATAGACCGTAACTTTTCAACTGATGTTTTAATAACTTCAATGACCTTTTTAACTTCTTCTTCTGTATTTTCTGGACCTAAAGTTAGGCGAAGAGAGCCATGAGAATCGACAACATCAAGTCCAATAGCTTTCAAAACTGGGGAAGCTTTTAATTTTTTAGATGAGCATGCAGAACCAGTTGCAGCAGCTATCTCATTCCCATCAAGAAGTAATACTAAACTTTCTCCTTCAATTCCAATAAAATGGAAATTAGCTGTTCCAGGAACCATTCTTTCAATATCCCCATTTAGATAAACTTCTTCAATAGCTAATATTCCCTTGACAAGTTTTTCTTTTAAATTAGATAAATATTTCATATTATTACCCAATTCTTTTTTGGCTAACTCAGATGCTTTTCCAAGCCCTACCATTCCAGCAACATTTTCTGTTCCAGAATTTAAATTTTTTTCCTGTCCTCCACCATGAATAAATGGCTCTAATCTAAGCCCTTCACGAACATATAATGCTCCAACACCTTTTGGACCGTATATTTTATGGCTGGACATAGAAAGTAAGTCTACATTAAGATCATTAACATTAACAGGTATTTTTCCTACACTTTGAACAGCGTCTGTGTGAAAAGCTATTTTTTTTTCTTTTGCAATTGCACCTATTTCACTGATTGGCTGAATTGTACCTATTTCACTGTTTACATGCATTATAGTTATTAAAATAGTCTTATCTGTAATAGCTTCCTTCAAATCTTCCACTTTAACTATTCCTTCACTATAAACTGGAAGGTATGTAATTTCAAACCCCAACTTTTCAAGAAAAGTACATGTTTCAGCGACAGCTGGGTGTTCGATTTGAGAAGTGATTATATGATTTCCTTTATCCTTATTTTTAAATGCTATTCCTTTAATTGCCATATTATCTGATTCAGTACCGCCATTTGTAAAGATTATTTCGTCTATTTTAGCTCCAATCAAATCTGCAACTTTCTCTCTTGCTTCTTCCATTCCTTTTTTTGCTTCTCTTCCAACTTCATATATTGTAGAAGGATTTCCAAAGTATTTAGTAAAATAAGGTTTCATTGATTCAACCACTTCTTCTCTAACAGGTGTGGTGGCTGCATGATCCATGTATATCATATTTAATCTCCTATTTTTTGTTAAAAGTTGATTATTCAAAAGTTGATATAACTATTTAATAATATTATAGTATAATAAAACTTATAAAATTTTTTTAATAAAGCTTCTTTAGTAAAGTTTAAAATTTTTTGATTTTCATTTTATAAATCATTATCTTTTTTATAAATCATTTTCTTTGTTATAAATCATTAATTTAATTTTATAATTAATAATATCCAATTTATAAAAATAATAAACATTCTTATTTTATTTTTTATTTTATAAAAATTTTTTTATAAACCTTCTATTAAAATATTGAAAGATAGTATTAATTAAAGAATATAAAATAAGTTGATATATAATCAATATTAAATATATTTCGATAAATAAGTTTAAATGACTATAATAAATCTTTAAATGAACCTGATAAATCTTAGGTAAATAAACCTTAAAATTCAATTAGTAAATAAATGACTAATTTGATCAATTGTGATTATTCCTGCAAGTTTTAAATCATCAAATACAACAGGTAAAGCAGAAATATTATATTTTTTCATTTTACGAGTCACATCATCAATCGAATCATCTAAATTACAAATCTTAACATCACGCGTCATAATAGCTTCAAGATTATCACACTCAGTAGCTATTGATTTGGACAAATCCCAAGCTGTAATAATGCCAATTAAGACTTTATCTTTAGTCACGACTGGAACATGAGTTGTTTGTTCGTCCATCATCAAAATAGCTACATCTTCAACATCAGCATCAGAACTTATTGTTGCAATATCCCTTTCAACAATATCTTCAACATATAAATCATCTAAAAACTTAGATATTAAATAATTTAATTGACCATCCTCTAAAAGGAATGCATCGTGTCCATAAGAAGATTCTAATTCACTATAACTAACATCAACATCGTTTGCTTTAAGAGCCGTCAATATATCTTTAGACTGGCTTGGAGGATATAACCAATCAGTGTTAATAGCTATTAGTTTAACCTTTGCTTCAACATTTTTAAATCCTTCAATTAAAGATCCATTTTTTGATAAATCAAAGTAATCAATAGCTTTTGTAATATAAATATAAGAATTAGCATCAAATCGCTTAACAAAAGATTCTCCTTGATGATGAAGATAACTTTCAACTTGGAAATCTAAATCAACATCATAACTAAGTTCTTGTTTATCCTGAAGGTCACGTCCAAACTTCTCATACATTGATTCATCACTAAGATATGTTATATGAGCTATCATTCGAGCTATTGAAAGACCATTCTCAACTCTTCCTTTATCATAATAGTTTCCATTATTCCAATTTATATCTTTAATTATGGCTTGTCTTCCAACTTCATTGAAAGCTATCTGTTGTGGAGAAGACCGAGAAGTTGTAGCTATTGCAACAACTTTTTTAACCATCATTGGATATGAAACCATCCATTGTAATACTTGCATTCCCCCCATTGACCCTCCAACAACAGCAAATAGCTGTTTTATACCAAAAGATTCTACAAGTTTTTTTTCTGCCTCAACCATATCTTTAATTGTCACAACTGGAAAATCAATACCATATTCTTTCCCTGTCTCTGGATTGATATTCGCTGGTCCAGTAGAACCTTTACAGCCACCAATGACATTTGAAGAGATTATAAAATATTTTTCTGTGTCCAATGATTTTCCAGGACCTATTACTATTTCCCACCATCCAGGTTTCTTATCTCCTTTATGCCATCCAGCTGCATGAGCATCACCAGAAAGTGCATGGCAAATTAATATTGTATTATTCTTTTCTTTATTTAATTTTCCATATGTTTCATAAGCTATTGTGACATTTTTTAATATTTTACCTGATTCTAATTTTAAATCATCTTTAATATTAAAAAATTCTGTTTTAACACTACCTACTGATTCTTTTTTCATGAAATCCCTAATAAAATTGATATAATGATAAAAAAAATAAAATTCATAAGATTAATAACATATTAATAAAAAAAGTATATTCAAATAAAAATTATATTAATTATTTCTTATTTTATACATTATTTCTTATTTCAATTATAAATAAACTAATATCTATTTTGAACATAAAATCATTTAAATATAAATTCATAAAATTAATAATAGAAATAAATATAACTATTGTTATATTTTGTATTATATTATATATAAATATTTTGTTAAACCTTTTTTTGATGAAAACAAAGAATACTTAGTGTTGTGAAAAGTTAATTATTGTGATACTTTATCCTTAAACATAGCATTTTGATAATTTTTCATCTGCATCCTTTATAGTGAAATTCCAGTTTTATTTTAGATTTACTCTCATTTCTATTATTCTGATAAAGCTGTAAGTTTCACTTATTAAGAAGTCTTTATATAAGCTGTCGTAGCATCCTGATCATAGGCTAATAAATCCTCATCATACAACAATGTACTTGAAGTATAATGACAATTATTCTTATCACAATCAATAGTATTCGTAGTACCGTTATCTTCAAGATAAGTTATCCTAACACCTTTGAAATGAATATAAGTACTGGTTGCATAGCTAATATCAGCTATATCAAAGTATATATCCAGTATAGGTAAAGGGTTTTCAGCTGCAGCTGCATTAACAGCTCCAGTACAACTTATAGCCATTAAGGCTATTACTAACAAACTTAACATTTTTTTAAACATTTTATATTTCACTCCTCCACTTATATATATATATTATGAGGGGGGTTTTTTTTTAACCCCTCTCTAATTTCTTCATATCATCTCTAACTATTATAACTCGGTCTTGTAAGTTTTTAATGGTCACTTCAGCGAACACTATTAAATATATTGCTAAAGCAAGTAAACCCATACCAATACCTATCATAATAGCTCCGATGATTTGACCTATCGCAAAACCAGCACCATAGGGATAAGGATATTCATTCCCAGGTATTTTTAATAATATTAGACATAATGCTGCACTCGCAGCAGGACTTACAACACTTGAAATAATCGCTAATATCATATTCATACCAGGTAATCCCAATAATGCACTACCTATCATAATTAATAGAACAGCCACAACCATTATAATACTACCAGCTGTAACGAATTGAGTACGTATGTTACCCATGGTATATATAGCTTTATCTAAAGTTTTAACACTGTTAGATTTTTTATCATCGAAATTATCAACACTTGTTGGTAAATCATTTCCGTAAACTTGGAAATATTTATCATAATATAATACATCATGGTTAAAATTATCTATTCTTTTCTCAGTTTTCTCTTGGAAATCCTGAGCTTTTGCAATATCAACGGTTTTACTTGTATAAGTTGGGAAATTATCAAATGCAGTGAAAGCCTTCTTAGATAATAAACCTAACTCATCAGCACCTGAATTATCTAATATTGTGTTAGTTAAAGCATCACAAGGAGTTTTCGTCAATAAAAATTCAACTTTCTCTTCCTTACTCATATGACTATAACGAACCAATACACTATCCAAACCATTAACAAAAGCTTTAACGGCTGGTGCTTGATCATACAATTGTCTTGCTGTTAAATCAACACCAGGAATAGGATACTCAGTACTATTATTAAGATAAGCCGTATAAATACTTAAATTAAGACCATTCTTAGTACTATTCAACTGTTCACCCATCATCATATTACAAGCAATAACTTCACCCATAGTAGCATTAGGATTAAATTTAAGAATACGTTGCATCACAACATCATCATCAATTGAATTATTAACACTAACATTAGTAATGTTATCCAACATTGATGAATTATTCGTATTATTAATAGGTGTATCTAAAGTATCAGTTAATATTTCTTTAAAGGATGGTTTACAATATTCAGCAGCTATAGGAGTACCTATATCAGCATTAATGAATAAAGCTAACATTATTAAACCAATAAACTTCAAATAACGTAAACACATAACTTATCAACTCCATTTAAATATAAATATGGGATGGTAAAATATTTAAATGTTTTTACCATCAACTACACATTTACTTAACTTGAAATCATACCAAGCATGCCAAGCATTATAGGATAAATCACTCTCCACAGTAATGTCTCCGCCTTGATAAACAGCCACGGTCTTAGTGATGTAATCAGGGTTTGTTCTACCCCAAGGCGTCACTGTAATACATAATTCATGTAATTTATGTTCATTTGAACAAAACTTGAATTCATGACCGTTACCAGCAGCAACTTGTTTATTCCAAATAACTTCCTGAGTACTTGTATCGGTGAATTGGAAAGTATGTACAAGTCTCCAATCAGCATCAATACTTATCTTCGCATCTGTAGCACTAACAGCACCACTACAACTAACAACCATTAAGGTTATTACTAACAAACTTAACATTTTTTTAAACATTTTATTCATCCTTTATTTTTTTTCATTTCCTTTCATGATTTGATATGAATTATTATGCCTCTAAAAGTATGAGGGGGAAAGGAGATGATTTGAAAGCAAAAAAAGCCTCACCCTTTAGAGAGTTGTTTCAACGTCGAGTCTGACTCCGACAAATGTATTATTCATAGTTTTGGATTATATATGTTTTTGTATTGAAGTATCATAATATATTGTAATCAAATTCAAAGGATGGTCTCAAACCAGCACGCAACAAACGATCATACTGTTTACCCAACACCACCAACTCATTCCGATCAGGCTCAAAAAAACGCAACTCAGTCTCCAACACCCGAGGCAACTTAGGCCTATTATCCTCATTAATCCACCCCCTTATAGACATTTCACAAACACCTAACGCATCAGCTATCTCAGCAAAACCAACCCCCTCAACATACATCTCATAAGCCTGATCTTGAAACAACTCCTTCTTAGATTTCCTTTTAATCCCCTCATTCCTTATCCACAAACTCAAAGTAGATAAGCTAACATGAACAACATCCTGGATTTCACGTAACGTATAACCTTCATTATACAATTCCAATGCTTTTAACCTTTGACGTTGTTTACGGAACCTGTAATCATTAGGTCTTTCTTCCTTAATCCACCGACCAACAGTTTGTACATGCACTCCTAATTCCTTAGCTATACGTCTACGAGACCAACCTTCATCGAATAATCTTACTGATTCTTTTCTTTCATGATGTTTGCATAAGAACCATCTGGATTTAGTCCGATTCTTATTAGAATTAGTTCTGTCTTCACGAATCCACCGACCAACAGTATCCTTATGCACGTTCAACATTACAGCTATTTCTTTATGCATAAAACCTTCATCAAATAATTCTCCTGCCCGTATTCTTTCATCATATAACGTCATTTCCCCACCTCCTCCATATATTTTCTTTTCTCTTCTTTCGTGAACATGTTGCAGTTCCAGTTTGGTGTCCCATCTGGTAAGTATACTGGTTGGCTTTTTTTCGGGTCCACGTCAGGGCCAGGTTCCACATAACAGTTTCATGCCCCCGAACATACTTCTTCCCATATTTTTTCATTTTAACTCATCCAAATAAATTAATTTTAATTTTTAGAGAATATTTTCCTAAACTTAATTTTGTTTATTAAAAGTAATAAAATTTACCATAACACCTGATACTGCAACAAAAAATATATTGAAGCTTAATCAAAATATTGAATTGGATTAAAAATGGAGGTATAATTAAAATGATAGTTAAAAATACTTAGATTAAAAAATACTTAGATAATGAAATCTTAAAAAATAGGCTTTAAAATTGTTTTCGATAGATCAGACTCAAAAAAACTATTAGAATATTTCATTGGAAGACTAATAAATAAAAAAGTTGAAATTAAACAATTTATAAGCAGTGAAATAATAGAGAAAGATCCAAAAGTAAGAATGTGATTTTGGACATCGTTGTTAAAACAACGAATGATGTTATAATAGCTATTGAAGTACAAAATAAATATATTTCTGGAATGGAAAAAAGATTAAAATGTTATACCAACATATTAGCCTTCACACTACTTAAAAAATGAGATAACTACTGTGAAGCCAAAAAAAATAAGTTCAATGACACCAATAAACCCCAGGTTTTATAAAAAAAAGCAAAAGTATAAGAATACAAACCACAGCAAAAAATACATAGAAAACTGAAAAAAACTAAAGTTGACAGAAATAAATATTTTATATTGTCTTATCATAATATTCATAAACTTTTATAATGTTTATTATTAATAAAATTACTATAGGATTGTCTTTAATTTTAAAGTTCATATGATATTTTTAAAAGAATAAAAAGAATAATATAAAAAATAATGCTTTTAATGGTGATTTTATAACTTATTTACACATTGGTATTGATGATACAGATTCTCCAGATGGAATGTGTACAACATATCTCGCAGCAAAAATAATAGACGAATTAAAGGAGAATAATATTAATATTACTGGTTTCCCAAGACTTATTAGACTAAACCCATTTGCAAGATTTAAAACTCGTGGAAACGGAGCAGTATCATTTAAAATATCTCTTTCTAATAATTATTCCATTGATT
>JAISTD010000044.1 GCA_031272765.1 Candidatus Methanovirga australis
TTTAAAGAAGTTATATAAGATTATTGAAAGTATTGAAATTTATTTAGACCTCCAAAGAGTTAAATGGGAACAAAATCACGGAAAAAATATCACACCCATCGAATTTTTTACATAGTCAACTATTCCATTATAATATAGAAAACAAACCCATATAAATAAAATTATCAACACAAATAAAAAAATAGGGGTTATTGTAAATAATAGACTTTTAATTCATTGCTGAATCTATTTTTGGTATATATACATAAAAAATTACTGCAAATATTATTGGAATTAATCCTAATACCATGAAAAACACAATTTCATTACCAATAAAATATTTAACGATTTGTGAATTTATGGCTTGTCCAACACTATTGCTTATATTCCATAAAGCCATAAATCTGGATTTAAACAAATTTGGAGCTAATTTATATGTGGCAGACAATCCAATTGGAGATATTAAAAGTTCAGCAACCACGATCAAGAAATATGATAAAAATAACCATATAACACTAATTTTAACATTTAAACCTTCACTTAACAATGGAAGTGATATTATCAACAAAGATATTCCAGCGAATATTAAACTGTAGAAAAATTTTTTTGATGTTGATGGCTGATTATTCCCAAGTTTTAACCATAAATAAACAAAGATTGGAGTTAGTAACATAATGAATAAAGGATTTATAGATGCTATCCAAGAAACAGGAACCCAATATAATTCAACATTTGTGTTAGCAAACATTAAAAATATTACATTACTTAACTCTTCAATTTCCCAAAATATAACTGCTGTGATGAATAAAGGAATGTAATATAAGGTAGCGGAATATTCCTTTTTTGTCAATTTTTTAGAGCTTAATATTGAGTAAAAAAGATAAATTGGTAGAATCATTATGATTAAACTTATCAAGAGTATTATATTATCAATATTAAGATAATTAAAATAACTCATTAAAACAAAAATGAAAATAAAAATAAGAATACTTAAACAAATTTTTATATATAAAGATTTAAATTCATTATTTTTAATCCTATCAGGAGCTTTAAATGAATTATCTTTAAATGATCCTTTATTAATAAAACAGAAAGTTATTAAACCTATAAACATCCCTATTGCAGCTAATCCAAATCCATAATGAAAGTTATATTTTAATCCAAACCATCCAGTTAACAACGGTGCAATGAAACTACCTAAATTAATTCCAAAGTAGTACATTGAAAAAGCAGAATCACGAAGATGATCTTGTTTCTCATACAACTCTCCAACCATCTTAGGAATATTTGGCTTAAGAAGTCCTGCACCTAAAACAATTAACAACAATCCTAAAAATAATCCATTTAACCCATCAAACAAACTTAAGGAAATATGTCCAAACATTATTAATATACCACCAAAAAGAACACTCTTATACGACCCTAAAAAACGATCACTGACATACCCTCCTAAGACACCTAACAAATATAGTAAAGCTCCATAAATAGAAACTATCGACACTGCTGTGGACTGCGAAAACCCAAGACCACCGTCACTAACTGAAAAATATATATAAAAGAGTAATATTGCATGCATTCCATAGTAACTAAATCTTTCCCACAATTCTGTAAAAAATAAAGCATAAAACGATTTTGAAAACTTAAACAAGATATTATTTCCTAACATTATTTTAACCTATTCTTTTAATCCAATATATTTTCAGCTATTTCCCTTTTTCCGTCTCTTTTAATAGCTAAATCTTCAAGTAAATCTCTGATTTTAATGGCAGTCATTTGTTTACATTCACCACAAAGCAGTGTTCCTGCCTTACATTCCTTATAAACTTCTTCAAGCTTTTTATCATCATCGATTAAATGATAAAGAAGAAGTTCATAAACAACACATTTATCTGGACGCCCACCTAATTTTTTCTGCTCTTTTAAACTTTCTCTTCCACCAGTTTTAGCTGTTTTAACTTTCTTCTCTGCAACCTTAGGAGAATCATTTAAAAAAATAGCTGTTTTTGGTTTACTACTTGACATTTTAGCACCTGTTAAACCAGTGATAAACCTATGATAAGTTGAACCTGGAGCTATAAAACCAAATTCCTCCTTAAACTTAATAGCTATGTCTCTTGTTAACCTTACATGTGGATCTTGATCAATTCCTACAGGAACAACAGTTGGCTGTGGAGAGCAAAATTCCTTAGTTTGAGGCAGTAAAATATCTGCTACTTGAATTAAAGGAACATAAAGATGAGCCACAGCTGTTGTGTTTTCAAAACCATAAATAGCTTTCATTTGAGAAAGATTAACTTTTTTAGATAATTTAAATGCCAAATCATTCAATGGTTTAGACTGAGACTGTAAATAAACATTAACATTTTTATGAGTTAAATCTAAACCTAAAGCAAGATAATTAACCAGATATTCATTAATAGCTATTTCCTTACCTTCCTCAAAGGATTTTTCCCTTGTAGCATAAGCCTCCATATCAGCTATTGAAATAAATATATTTCCACCATGTTTAAAATACCATTTTAACTGATCTACAACCATCTTATGACCAATATGCATTTTTCCACTTGGCATCATTCCAGTTATACAGATAAAATTTTTATTTTGATCAATTCTTTCCTGAATTAAATTAAAGTCTCTATGTCCAAATATGATCCCTCGTCTCATTAATAAACTAAGATCATTTATATTATCTTTTTTAATATCTTCAAATTTTTTTATTCCAAATTGATTCATAATATTTTCATAATCAACAGTAGAAGAAAATGTCCATGGGTCTATCAACAAATCCCCTCTTATAAAATAATAAAATATAGTTCTTGGATAAAACTTTAAAAAAAGTTTGAACTAAGGTTTCATCCATTTTAAAGTATAATAAGTAATATCTTTATCTTCATCAATAACTGCAAGAATTAAGTTTTTCTTCACACCATGAGCAACTCTTGCATAACTTGAAAGGTCTGTAGCCTTCAAATCCTCAGATTCATGAATTATTTTGATTAAATAATCTGAGTGTCCATCACCAGGAGACTTACCCCGACCATAAAGTCTAAATTCAGAGCCGTATTTAAACCCTGCTTTAATAATATAACCTCTATCTTTTAAATCTCTGAAAACAATGTATTTACCATGTAAACCTTTGTTTCGAACTAATGATATTAGCTGTTCAAAATCTATTTTCTCATCATTTAAATAAATATTTAAACGATTCTTTTCTAAAAGATATGTACCTTCAATAAGAGAAAGTTCTAAATTCCCGCCTTCTAATTTTCCAAAATGATTTTTTTGATTTAAAGCTACTGCTCTTTGATTATCATTAATATTAATCGAAATTATTTCATCAAATAATTCTCCTCTCATCTCTACACCATTAGTTATTTATATTACACTTATTTGGAAAAAATTTTTAAATTTGAATAATATAAATGTTTATTTTAAAATTATATTATAGTCCTTGATATTAATAATTTAATTAATAAATTTTTTATATAATCTTCTGTTATTAAAAATATCATTAAACATGGTTTATTTCATTATTAAATAATTATAAAATTAATTATATTA
>JAISTD010000142.1 GCA_031272765.1 Candidatus Methanovirga australis
GTTAAATTGAAAATAACCATAATTATTTTATGAATTTTAGATTAATTATTAATAATTATGATATCCACATTTAATTTATTGAATTTTACAAAACTTGCAATATCTTAGGTGTATGAGCTTCTTTTTTTTATTCTATTCTTTCATTTTTTATTCTATTTTTTCTATAATAAAGGTTGTCTAACAATTATTTTTATACGAAAAATAAGGTTGTACAAGTGTTTAAATTGAAAATTGAGCAACTTATTTTTCATAAATCTGTATTATTGGACAGCCTCAATACTCTTATTTTTCAATCAGGATATCTTTAATAAATTGTATATATCTTTTCAATAATATTAAATATCAACAAGTAACTGGTTAGTAAATAATTAATTCATTAGATAATTAATTTTTTTTAGGAATTGTTCTTATGATTGTTTTAGTTAGAAAAAAGAAATTATGGGAGATGTATTCTATTAAAAAGGCTAAAAATGCTCTTAACAGTAGAAGAGTTCCTAATTTCATCGCTTATCTAAAATTTAAAAAAAAGAGCCAGGATTTGGAACTTAATAAATTCATAGTTCTTAAAGATAATGAAGAAAAGCTCCAATCACCTTCAACTGCACTTAAAATTCTTAGAAAGCAAGTGATTTTGCTTGCTGATAAAGACAAGGAAATGGAAAAATTTTTAACCTCTCAAGATATTAAATTTTATCATACACATATTTGTAAACAATGTACAAGTGAAGGTTTTATTACAATAATCAATTCTAATTTTGTTTATTCTTATCATGGTCAAGAACTTTGCCGAATATGTGGGATAAGTTCTCTATTTGATGAATTAAGATTACATGGGTTTTCACAAAAAACATTTTCGAACTTTAAGAGGTTACTTAAAAAATATAAGGATTTGGATAAAATATTATCTATTTTAAATAATGATTTTGATCCAATTTTAAATAATGAATTAACATTGTTTGATAAAATTAATGTTGAAAATAATAAAAAAATACCTAAAATAGCTATTAATCGTTTGAAAATTCCTGAAAATTTTAAAAGTGTTTTAGACAAGAATAAGGATAAATATCTTCTTCCAATACAATATTTATCAATTAAAAAAGGTTTACTTAAATGTGAAAATCTTCTTGTGGTCTCTGGAACAGGTAGTGGGAAGACTTTGGTTGGAGAGTTAGCAGGGATTCCTAAGGCATTAAAAGGTGAGAAATTTCTTTTTCTAACTCCATTAGTTGCTTTATCAAATCAAAAGTATAGGGATTTTAAAGAAAAATATGGGTATTTGGGGCTTAAAACGGTTATAAAAGTGGGAATGAATAGGATTAAAGCTAAAAATGAATTGAAATTAAAAGATTATGATATTTCAAAATCAGATATTGTTGTGGGCACGTACGAGGGTATTGATTTTTTAATTAGGTCTGGTAAGTATGATGATTTAAATGAGCTTGGGACTGTTCTCATTGATGAAGTACATATGTTGGATGATGAAGATAGAGGACTTAGATTAAATGGTTTAATAAGAAGATTAATGAAACTTTTTCCTCAAACACAGATCATTGCTTTATCTGCCACTATTAAAAATCAGGAACAGTTGGCTGATGATTTTAATTTACGACTTGTTGAATTTGGAGGCAGGCCCGTTCCATTAGAGAGACATATAGTTTTTCTTAGAAATGAAATAGATAAGAGGTATTTAATTAAAGATTTAGTTTTAAAAGAAAGCAGTATAAAGTCATCGAAGGGTTATTTGGGGCAAACAATAATTTTTACTAATTCTCGACGAAAAACTCATCAAATAGCTGATTTTCTATCTAAAAAAAGAGTCAATGCTACTGCTTATCATGCTGGTCTTTCTTATTATAAAAAAGAAAGGATTGAGAAGAATTTTGCAGAAGGTAAAATATCTGCAGTTGTCACAACAGCTGCATTATCTGCAGGTGTGGATTTTCCTGCTTCACAAGTTATTTTTGAATCATTGTTAATGGGAAATAAGTGGTTATCTGTTAATGAATTCTTTCAAATGCTTGGAAGAGCAGGAAGACCTACTTATCATGATAGAGGAATTGTTTATTTATTGCCTGAGATAGCTAATGAGTTTGATGGTGAAAGTGAAGATGCAATAGCTATTTCTCTTCTTGAAAGTGATGTAGATAACATTAATATTAAGTTTAATGAAGATGATTTTCCAACTGAAATTTTAGCAGATATTAGTTCAAAGGTTGTTAGGAATGTCGATGAAATATATGAATTCTATAAGAACCTTAACTTAGATATTGATATGGCTTTAGATCAACTTCTCAGTCATAACTTAATAAAAATTAAAAAATCAGAATCAAAGATTTTTCATCAGGATTTAAGTGTTAGTAAATATAATAATGAAGATATTCTTATTACCAAGTATGGTAGAGCTGTTTCTATTTCATTTTTAAGTTTACAAACTGCAGATTTAATTAAAAAATCATTAGATAGAATTAATGAAAATATAAAAAATGGTTATGAATCATACAATAAAGAGGATGATTATAAGAAAAATTCAAATATAAATAAAAATAATTTAAATTTATATACT
The DNA here is from genome assembly GCA_031272765.1 of Candidatus Methanovirga australis. Classification (GTDB taxonomy): domain Archaea; phylum Methanobacteriota; class Methanobacteria; order Methanobacteriales; family Methanobacteriaceae; genus Methanovirga; species Methanovirga australis. The sequence goes on from JAISTD010000142.1 coordinate 2,564, forward strand.
CAGGAAAAAATCTTTAATTTAAAAGAATTAAAATATCTTAAAGATAAAAAACTTTCTGAAATTCAAAAATTCATAATATCTGATATTTTAGATTTATTGCTTGATTTAGAAGTGTTTGAAAGTGCTCATCTTTCTAATAATCTACATAAACATATTGTTTCAAAGCTTAAAGTTAACTTATCATCAAGACTGTTTGCAGAATCCACTTTAGATATTATTTCTTCTGGTGAAACTATAACTAAATTAGATTCAAAGTATCAAGATGCTCTCTTAAAAATTCAACTTGATTTTTCAAGCTGCACATGCAAAGAAAAACCGTTTTGCAGTTGTCTTCAAGTGAATCTATCTAAATTTATTTTGAAGATGAGATTAAAAGGTAAAGATCCATCAGATATTTCCAAAAAATTGTTTAAAGATTATCAAATACAAGCCTATGCTGGAGATATTTTTTCATGGTTAGATAGATTAGTTAGATTGTTAGATGGAATAAAAAGAATAGCTGAAGCATTTAATAATGATAAAATAGCTATTCATTGTCAAATTTTAATAAAAACTATTGAAGGATAAGTTATATTCAATATTTGGAGTTTTTATTTTTCTAAATTTAGATATTCTTCTCCAATAAAGTTAATATTTAAAGAATCACCTAATTTACTTCTTAAATTTTCTAAATTCTGATTATCTTTATTAATAGCTACTTGAAAATGAACATTTTCATCATAATCTTTTTTTAATATCTGGAAGCTATTCCTTCTAATTTCGTTTGTGAGAACTTTTAAGATGGAATAATCAAAGGATAACTCATAGATATTGTAAGAGTGCAAATGAATAATCTTGGAAATAGCTATTGTTTCCTGAACAGATTTACTGTAGGCTCTAACTAAACCACCAGACCCTAATTTAATTCCACCAAAGTATCGTGTCACAATAGCTAAGATATTGTCTAATTTGTTTTGTTTTAAAACATTTAACATAGGTTTTCCAGCTGTTCCTCCAGGTTCACCATCATCATCAAAACTTTCGATTCCTTCAACAAGAAAAGCCCTACAATTGTGTGTGGCATCGTCATGTTTTGTAGAAATAGCTTTAATACAATTTTTAACTTCCACTATATTTTTTACAGGAAACAACCTACAAATAAATAATGATTTCTTTATTTCAATTGTATTTTCCACATTTTCAGATATTGTCTTCATATTAATTCTTTATTTTGATAATGCAAATTATTTGTTTTAATAATGATAATAATAATGTATTGAAAGTTCTCTTGAATAATCAAAAATAATTATTTTTCACTGCCCCAGGCTTTTAATTGATTATTCTCTATTTTTAAGATATTTAATATCTTACCAACAATAAAATTTACTATATCATCAATATCTTCTGGATTATTATAAAAACCAGGCATTGCTGGTAGAATTATCCCACCTTCTTCACTAATTTTCAACATATTCTGAATATGCACGGTTCTAAGTGGAGTTTCTCGAGGAACAATAATCAAGGTCCTTTTCTCTTTCAATGTAACATCAGCGGCTCTTGTAATCGCATTATTCCCATAACCATTTGCAATAGCTGATAAAGTTTTCATGGAACACGGAACAAGGATTAAAGAGTCAAATTTAAATGAACCACTATTTATAGAACTTGTTAAATCCTCTGATTCATAATATCTATCTGATAATTCTTTAATATCTTTTAATTCTCTATCTAATTCATATTTTATTATGATCTCTGCAGATTTACTTATTAAAAGACCTGTTTTGATGTTCATTTCTTTAAGTACTTCTAATAATCTAACACCATAAGAAACTCCACTTGCTCCAGTAATAGCTATTATTATCATATTATTTTTCCAATATTCTTGAAATGAACTATTTATAATCTTATACAAAAGAATTTAATATTTATCTAATTTTTTAAAATAGAGTTATTAAATTTTTTTTAATTGTCATTTAGTATATTATTTATTATAAGTTTTAGTCATGTTTGTATTTTTTTATTAATTTAAATTTTTTTATTAATTTAATTATAGTATTAATTAATTTTTAATTAGTATTAATTATGTTTGTTATTAATAAATTTTAAATAGTTATATATAATAATATTTTAATTCAAGGAGGATGTTACAGGTTTATTTTAAGATATATTTGAGTATATCACTTCAAATTTATTTTTTAATATCCTCTATTTTCAACTAAATTTGAACATGAATGGATTTAAATTTAATTAACTCTTAATTTTTAATATTAAGGGTATTGATATAAGTATAAGAGACAGAAAAATATTAGTAATCAATTTAAAATTAGATGTATTGAACATATTTATTAATTCATTAATCCAAAGACAAAATAATATAGTAGGTAAAACATATTTTATAAGTATCACCCACCACTCACCAATTTTTACAGTTGAGTTGTTATTTAAGGTATTCAAAAGTTCATCTGACCTAAAAAGCCATGAAAAAATAATTAACTCTAAAATAATTGAAAATATTCCACCAATATAATTTAAGAATTTATCAGCTACTTCTAAAATATGAATGCCCATACCTGTTGTAAAAATTATTGTCATTGTTGCTCCAATTAAACATAAATAAGTTGTTGCTTTTTTTCGAGGAAAATTGAATTTTTCTTCCACTGCATAAATCACTGATTCTAAGTAAGCAATTGCTGAGGTTAAACCTGCAAGAAATATACATAAAAAGAATAATGGGCCTATTATATATGCGGTTGATCCCATTATATTTAGAATTTCTGGAAAAACAACAAAAGCCAAACCTGTACCCTCACTTATAATTTGAGTAATATCTATTCCTGTTGTTGTAGCCATAAACCCTAATATTGAAAACACTCCTATTGCAGCGAACAATTCAAAACCACAATTTATTGAAATAATTGTAATTGCATTATCTGTTAATTTTGAGTTTTTGGGAAGGTAACTGGAATATGTGAGAATAATTCCTTCTCCAATAGCTAATGAAAATATTATTTGACTTATTGCTGCAATCCATATATGTGGATTGTAGATTTCATTCCAGTCTGGATTAAATAAAGTTGTTAAACCAAAAGATGCACCTTTTAATGTAAGTGAAAAGAAAACAATGACTCCCATTATTAAGAATATGGCTGGTATCATAATTTTATTTACTTTTCCAATACCATCATTAAGGTCTCTATGGGATATAAACCATATTATAAACCAAACAATCAGTACCGAAGCTAAACAGGGTAAAACAAGGTTTGTCAATCCTGTAGTTGAATTTGTTGATTGTAGTAATGTTTGTGAGAAAAAATAATCAGTATTAGTTCCCCATCCCTTGAAAAAACTGAGTATGAAGTATATTCCATCCCAACCAATCACACAAACATAATATGTTAGTATTAAAAATGGAAGAACCACAATAAACCAACCTATCACTTCTAATTTTGAGTTAATTGTTTTAAATATTTTGGGTATGGATGTATTGAACTTGAATCCAACACTATACTCTAAAAGTAGAAAAGGAATACCTACAACCAATATGGATATTAAATAAACGATTAAAAATGTTCCTCTTCCATTAGAATAAAGCACGTAAGGGTATCTCCAGATGTTGCCTAATCCAATAGCTGCACCTATCATTGAAAATAAAAAAGAGAAATAACTATTCCATTGTACTTTATTATCATTTATTTTATCCATATTATCACTTAATATAAATTAATTTGATATTAGAATAGGGTAATTTATTATTTCTCGTTTTATTTTAAAAATGTTTTTCAAATATTTTTTATTTTCATATTCGAGTCTGTCTAACAATTCTGATTCACTGAACAAAAATTTAATCTATCGATTTTTATTGAAAATTATTTAAGTTATTTTAAATATTTAAAAATTGTTCACTTAAGTATTATATATGGGCTGAACAAAAATAATTGTTGGACAGCCTCATTCATGAATAATTATCTTTCTTGATATTCAATAATATGTTTTTTACATATAATATTAAATCTATTAAGAAGTGAAATAAATAATTGAAGGCTATAGAAAATGAAAACTAATATCACTAATATTTTAGTATTGCTATACAAACTTAATCATTGATCAAAATCAATTATTTTTAAACCAATTATTTTTAAACATAATACTTTTCTTTAATTATTTACATTTTTTTTCTTTATTTAGATTCTCTTTTCTCTTATTAAATCATATTATTAATTATTATCAACTTAAATCATTAATCTAATAAGAAATAGTATATATACTAAAAGTAAAAAAATAGGAAGTATGAAATGTCGTATTTGTGGATATGAGTTTGATGAAAAAAAGTAGGTAAGGGTTGTGAAGGTTGTGGAAAAATTGGATGTTCAACTTTTCACTGCCCTAACTGTGGTTATGGAAATTCGCCTGAATTTGAAGAGGAATTTGAAATTATAAAAACCTTAAAGAAGAAGTTAGGTTTTAAATAGCTAATTCAATTTGAATTCAATCAAAATATCATTAAAATGGATTGTGAGATTTTATGGAGTTAAATGAGAAACTGCAAATAATATTATTACCAATAGCTATAATATCTGGTTTTTTATTAAGTCAGAACTCTTTAATCTCAAATTTTTCAGGAAATCTTACCCTCCCATTTTTATTATTAATGCTTTTTTCATTGTTCATAAACATGCCATTAAAAAATTTTAGAAAAGAATTTATAAACCTCAAATTCATAAAAATAGCTATTCTAATAAATTTTGTATGGACTCCAATACTAAGTTATATTTTAGGTTATATTTTCTTAAATCAGTCTATAGATCTGTGGATTGGGTTTATAATGCTTTTAGTAACTCCATGCACAGATTGGTATTTAATGTTCACTGATTTAGCTAAAGGAAATGTGAAGTTAAGTCTTTCAATTTTGCCTTTAAATTTGTTATTTCAATTAATCTTATTACCCATTTATATATTCTTGTTTACAGGTGTTTTAAGTGGCTTTGATTTTAATCTTTTAATTGAAACAATTATTTTAGTTATAGTCATGCCATTTATTCTATCTCAAATTATAAAATATTTTATTAGTGTTGATGATAAATTATCAAATATTTTTGAATTAATAGCTATTGTCTCATTAACATTAGCTATTTTTACAATGTTTTCATCAGAGGGAAGCTTATTAATCACTAATTCATGGATTTTCATAATTTTATTAACTCCATTTTCACTGTTTTTTATAATTAATTTTATTTTGGTCCGTTTAGTGAAAATAGCTATTGATATGGATTATTCCGATTATATAAGTCTAACTTTAACAACTTTAGCTCGTAACTCGCCAATATCTTTAGCTATTGCAATCACTGCCTTTCCAAATCAGCCGTTAATAGCTTTATCCCTTGTGATAGCTCCTTTAATAGAACTTCCTATTTTAACTCTTGTTTCTTACACAGTTAAAAAATTAAGATAATTATTTAATAGATATTTCTTTTTGTCATGAGAGTTTCTATAAACTCAATATCTTAAAATTTTAGATTTTTAAATTTTCTAATTTTGGGCTTTAAATCCAAAACAAAGAACTTTTAGTAAATATTAATTTTATCGATATTAACAGAGTTAGGTTAATAGAAACTCTCAATAGTGACAGTAAGAAAAAATATTAATATTTATTTTTATCTTTTAGTTTAAATCAATAAAACATTCTTCAAGTTCTGCGGTTATTATTCTTCAATAGATGCATAAAAAACAATATGGGATTAATAAATTAGTTATTTATCTTTATCTGATTTTTAAATTTATTTAATAATCTTTTAACATTAAAAAATAGATATTTAATGTTTATAATTTAATTTAATTAATTTTAGTTATTTATAAACTAAAATACAATTATTTAACTCTTATTTTAGAAAATAAGGTTCAAATTTAAAAATAAAAATTTATTTTAAATTGATAAATCTATTTCAACTAAAATAGTTATATTTATCATATAACAAGTTAAATTAAGTTTAATTGTTATATAAAGATTAAATTAAAGTTTATAATCTATTTATTATCCCATTTTTAGCTATTTTAATTAATGATTATAATATTTTTTTAATTTATTTAAATTAAAAATTTTAACATTTTAAAAATTGAATAAAAGAATAAATTATTATTATTTAAATTAAACAAGACTTTTTAAATCTAATTAATCAAGTTTAACTATTAATTAAGCTTTTTCATGAAAAGAATTTTTTTACAAATGTTCCTATTTCCTGAATAACAGATTAATATAAGTTTTTTATATTTGTCATTGTTTTATAACCTTTTTTATTGGATAATAGCTATTTTTAGCAGATTTATAAAATGACTTATTCGAAACCTTTATAAGGTATGTTTTTCTACTCTATTAGTAAGCAACAAGTTTATAACTTTATTTACAATTCCCAGATGATATAATTGAAATTAGTTATAAATATGTTTGTATATTGATATTTGAAGAAATATAAAGAAATATATAAATATCTTATATAGAATAAAATCATAATTTGTTGAATATGACAACACACATTATATTACTAACACATAGAATGTACTTAAATAATGCATTACAATGTTTATAGGGAAAATTTACAGAAAATTAATATTTTCCAATGAACATGTTTAATAAGGCATATATTCAACAT
>JAISTD010000147.1 GCA_031272765.1 Candidatus Methanovirga australis
GACTTTTTAAGGTGCTGACCAATAATGATTTACCAAATCTTCTTGGACGAGAGAGAAAAACTATCTTTTCATTATGTATTAAATCACGAATTTCCTTTGTTTTATCAACATATAAATAATTATTTTCCCTTAAAAACTCAAATGTCTGTGTACCAACACAAATCCTATTTAAATCGCCATGTTTTGAAAGTTTTTTATTCTTATCTTCTCCCATAATAATCAATCCCCCTCAAAAAATATTTCCAAAATATTAAAATAATAACATGATATATTATAGTACAATAATTTACATATTGTAACACGATAACTATTTTTCAGAACCTATTCTCTCTACTTTACATTCTACTTCAGTTAAAACAACTATTTTCAACAATGACTATTTCTTCCAACCTTTTTAAAAAAAACGAAAAATCAGAGATTTTTCTAAATTCTCATGCTTTGCATGAGAATAAAGGTTGATCAAAAATATAGTATTTATCTTAACTTTATTAACCTCGTACCATTTTTTTTTATTATTTGTTAAATCTCTGATTTTATAATTTAAATAATTTTAAGAATGATTTTTAATAAAAACATAAAAATCTTCTAATATTAAATATTAGTTAATGTTTATACATAAAATTAAGAATTTTAATCAAGTTAAAAAAAAATGATGAATTATATTTTTAATTACTGAAAATCGAAGATTACTGAAAATCGAAGATTACTGAAAATCGAAGATTACTGAAAATCGAAGATTTTCATAATTACAAAAATCAAAGAGTTTTGGTAATTTTCATAATTACAAAAATCAAAGAGTTTTGGTAATTTGAAATTCAAAATATTTAAGTTTATAAAACATTATTCCTTAGAATTCATATTTTCTAACAAATTTTTGATGTTCTACTTTCTTTTTTTCTTTAATTCTTTTATTCTCTTCTTCTCTGATTTTTAAGCATTGATTTTCATATAATAACTTACCAATTTCAATTTCATAGTCAGAAAAATGATTATTATTTATATTTTCAATTTTTAGTAAATCTTCACCAAAGTAAAGCATGTATTTTTCTTTAAAAACTTTTTTTGTTTTTTCTCGTCTCTGCTTTTCTTCTTTTTTTAATTTTTCTTCTTTATCAAACTCTCTCTTTTTGGATCTGTTTTTTCTCTCTAAGTCTCTATGAAACCTTTTTTTCGAAATATTATTTTTCTGTAATGATTTTTTATATCTGCTTTCTTCTCTATAAATTCCAATTTTAGACTTATCTTTTTTATTTTTTTCTAATAAATCCATTATCAAGTTTATATCATTTTCATCTGTTTTATGATTAATTAATTTATCCTTAGCTACATTATTATAAGATAATTTATTTTTATTAGTATTTTTATCAGAAGTCACAATATAGATATTATCTGGATTATTCTTTGTTTCACTGATATTTGGAGTACCTAAACTATCGTCTAAGATCTTTTTTTCTTGGTCAATGAATTTTTTAAACTCATTATAGATATTTTCATCCCTTTGAAGGTCATTACTATGATAATTATATCTGATTATAATCTTAGTTACTTTATAATACTCACAGTTTAAAACATCTTCACAATAAATAAACTTATGGTCATTAATAATCTTTTCAATGAGTTTATTACCACAAATAGGACACCATAAATTGAATATATCTAAAGTTTCCTTAACAGCCATGACATCATCAATAAAATTGTAAATGTTAATTTAATGATATATTATAGAATATATATTCTATTAAATATAGAATTGTATGATTATTAAATATTGTATGATCGATAAAAAGTTCAAAAACTTTATTTTATATAAGGATTTATGGGTAATATAATTCTATTATTATAATATTTAGTGTAACAAAGTATTTAAATAAGTAGTCAATATAATATACATTGTTAATAAAGTATTTTTATTAAAATTTTTAATTAGAATTTTTAAAATCATGTTAGTAAAATTAAAGGATGGATGTGAAATTATGATATGCCCTGTATGTGGACTTGAATGTGCTGAATCGGAAGTTAATGGTAAAATTGTTTATGATTGTCCTTGTGGTTGGTCATCTGATAAAGATGCAGATATTGAAGGAGCTTACGATAACAGACACTTTGAATGAAACAATGAATATTAACATTAGCTTAAGATTTATTTAATCTTTCTTAATATTACTAATTTTTTTATATACTATTTTTTTTATGATAATTATTATTTAAATTTAAAAATTTGTTTGATTTTAAATAATCCAATTTAATTTTATAACTTATTACATTATTTCTTACAAATTAAATTATTAATATATTTTTTTAAGTGCTTGTTGCACAATTACCAAAAATCTTCGATTTTTGTAATTATTAAAAATCAGAGATTTTTAGACTTATAAAATAAAAAATTTTATAAATATGAAAATTACCAAAAATCTTCGATTTTTGTAATTATGAAAATTACCAAAACTCTTTGATTTTTGTAATTATGAAAATCTTCGATTTTCAGTAATCTTCGATTTTCAGTAATTAATAATTCATATATTTAATATTATTCAATATATATTTAATATTATTCAATTTGATTTAAATATTAATTGAACAAATAATTGTGCAACAGCTCCTTTAAATTAAATTTTATAAAATTATGATTCTTATTTTGTATTAAATAATAACTATTGCTAATTATGAATTGTATATAATGGAGGTTTATATAATGGTAGATAAAAAAGAAGAAAAAAATGAAGACACTTATAATGAAGAAAGTATTGGTAACCCTGAACCAAAAAAGAACCAAAGAATTGCCACAGAAGAAGTTAGAAAAAAATTTCCTAAAATAGGTGAAATGGACTTCTAAACTATATTCTTAGTTTTGAATTAATTAAAATATAGGAATATAAAAGAAAATAAGGAGAATATGATAATCAGTAGTCATGATTTAATGTTTAAAATCAAGAAGATTTTCAAAGCAAAACTTCAATGTTTACTACAAATAGAAAAGATTTTTAACACAGAACTTGATAAAAAAACAATTAAATATAATATGTGATGGAATGTTTAGATAAATTAAATTTGATAACTATTAGATCTTATAACTATTAGATCCCTATAGTCATTAGACAGCTATTGGGTTATAGCTTTAGACAACTATTGATTATAGCTTTAGACATATTGGTTTTATAGTTATTAGATCATATAATCATTAAATATTTAGTGATGAATAGATATTCAGTGATGAATAGATCCTTGGAGATATAAGATGTTGGATAATGAAAAAAAGAGTCCTTTTCAACCTGAAATGCCTGTTAGTCCAGAAAAATTTGAGGGTAGAGAAGAAATCATAGAAAAAAATTTGCCATTTATATATCAATCTTTACAAGGACATCCAACACATTTTTTCATTAAAGGAAAAAGAGGAATGGGTAAAACTTCATTAGCAGACTACTTTAAGAATATGGCTGAAATAAAATACAAAATGTTAACGGTGCATGTTTTTAATGATGGAGTTCATAACATGGATTCTTTAATACAACAAATAGTTGAAAGATTATTGAATGAAATCAACAGAGAAACTTGGGCAGAAAAGATACTAAAAACATTTAAAAAACATGTGAAAAGTGTTGAGTTTTTCTCTACTAAAATAGAGTTTCATCCAGACGATGAAACTATGAAATTTTTAAAAGATAATTTTCCTTTTTTCTTAGAGGAAATAATTGATAAAATTAACCATGAAAAAGAAGGATTGTTTATAATCATAGATGATATAAATGGATTAAGTGAAACCCCCGAATTCGCTAACTGGTATAAAAGTTTTGCAGATACAATATCCACTGGAATTATTGAATTGCCTTTGGTAATGCTTCTCACAACATACCCTGAAAATGCACAAAAATTATATAACTTCAATCCATCATTTAACAGATTATTCAAACATATTGAAGTTAAAGGTTTAAGATACTTTGAAGTAGAAGATTTCTTTAATAAGATTTTTAGACATATGGGTATGAATGTTGAAAAAGAAGCTATGGATTTAATGGTTAGATTCTCTTCTGGATTACCTAACATGATGCAAGAAATTGGGGATGGTGTTTTCTGGTCTAATAATGATAATACAATTAGTAAAGATGATGCCTTAAAAGGAATCATTCGATCTGGTGAAGAAATTGGTGTAAAATACTTGCAAACTGCATTAGATAAATCTATTCGTAGTGAAAATTATTTGAACATATTTAGGGCTTTAGGAAATGATTTTAAGGAACATGATTTAACTGTGGAGTACACTTTCAGAAAAAAAGACTTTGCTAATAAATTAACCGACAAAGAGAATAAAGCTTTCTCTAAGTTTTTAAGTAGAGCAAAAGAGTTAAAAATAATTGAGTATGCTGAAGGATATAAATCTGGTGTTTATACATTTACAAACAATTTATATCCAATATACTTCTTGATTCAATACTTAGAGTATGAAAATAATTTAAATAAAGTCAATTAAAAAACGGATACTTACTTTTATAGATATCAATTTGGATATTAATTGTTGATGAAAATATGAAACTATCGGATTTAATTAATTCTGCCGATATAAAGATTATATTAAGAGGAAAAGATTACTATGCTAACGATTACATCTCTTCACTTATCTTTAATCCTGAAAAATGCAGATACATGGCTAAAGTTAAAGGAAGTTACTCTGAAGATTATCAAATACATGTTGATGTTGATAAAAGGGGATATGTTTTAGATTATGATTGTGATTGTCCTTATGATTATGGAGATATTTGTAAACATTTAATAGCTGTTTTTTTAGCCATTGAAGATGAAAACTTTAAGATAATATCTGACAAAAACATAAAATCAATACAAAATGTTAAATTAATTGAAGAGGATAAAACAAGTGTTAATGATGAAACTGAACTCTTACAGTTAATTGAAACTTCATCTAAAGAAGATTTAATTGAATTTTTAATTGATTACTCCTCTTTAAACACGAATCTTCAAAGAGATTTGATTAGATTTCTTAGAAAACCTAATATTGATGATGAAATATCTATTTTAATAGGCGATATTAAGGAAATTATAAGCTTAGCTACATACGAAACATTTCATGACGATCCATATTACTACACAGATGTTACAGACAAGTATTGTAATCAATTAGAACAAATTATCTATAAATGTAGGAAATCGTTAGATGAGAATAAATATTTACTTAGTTTTTATGTTTCAATAGAAATTATAAATGGAGTTAATGATCTTTTTGACTTAGATTTTGAAGGTTTAGATCACATTTTTTATGAGTCCATTGAAATTTTATCCTGTGCCTGTGATTTAATAGAAGAGAACTGTGATAATTCTCAAAAAGAAAAGGTATTTAATATATTAATTGAAAATTCTAACAATTCTTCATATTCAACAGACTGGAATTATGATTTTGTTTTATTAGCTATTAAATTTGCAAATGAAAATAATAAAGAAGCAATTTTTGATACTATTAATAAAATAGGTCACTCTGATTATTATTGCTTTCAAAACTTAATTTTGAAATCTCAAATCATTGAAAAGGTAGAAGGAAAAAAGGCTGCGAATGACTTCAAAATGGAACATCTTGAAGTAGATAAATTTTTAAAAGAAGCTATTAAGATAGCTATTGATAATAAAGATTTTAAATCTGCTAAAGAACTATGCTTAAATAAACTTAAGGGATCTGAGATAAATAACTATTCGAATAAATGGTATGAAGAGTTGCATGATGTATACGAATCATTTAATATTATGGATAAACAAGTAGAAATATCTAATGCACTTCTGAGAAAAGGAAATGTTAAATATTATTATATTCTTAAAAAGTTATATAAAACTACTGGAGTATTAGAAAAAGAGCAGAATAACTTATTTAAAATATTGATTGAGAATTCTAATTTTCATAGTTATGCTCCAATATTAAAAAAAGAAAAAGAATGGGATATTTTATGGAAAGAAGTTAAGAATCATCCTCAAGAAGTTTTTGATTATGGAAATATTTTATCAAAAGTTTTTAAGGATGAATTTTACAAACTTTATCAAGACGAATTGATTAAATATGGGACTAAGATTAATAATAGGAAAGCATATAAAGATTTTGCAAATAAAATCTCTGAGTTATATGTTATTGGTGGAAATAAGTTTGCTGATGAGGTTGTTAACTATTTTAGAGAAAATTTTAAAAGAAAACCTGCAATGCAAGAGGAATTAGATTTTTTAAACTCAAAGAAAAATAGAGAAAAATAAGATGTCTTTAATACCATGCACAGTTATTCTTGGATAATTAATTAGAAAAATTCATGTTTTATATTTTTTATTCTATTTTAATTTTTTATTCAAAAAAATTGATTCATAATAATAAATTATTATACTTAATTTTTATTTTTCAATAATAATAATAGAAAAAAATTAATTATTCTCTTCTTGTTTTAAAGAGTTGCATATTTCAACCGCTTTTTTAGCTGCTTTCTCCATAGAAGTTTCATAGGGAATTCCTGCAGCATCTAACAACTTTTGTCCTTCTTTTTCATTTGTTCCAGTTAATCGTATCACTATTTTAGGTTTTCGTTTGGATGATTTTAAAATATCAATAACTCCATTTGCAACATCATCCGCTTTTGTTATTCCTCCAAGAACATTTAAAAAAACGACCTTCACAGGATCATAATGTAAAACTAAGTTTAAAGCTTTTTCAATAGTGTTTTCAGATGCACCACCACCAATATCTAAAAATGTCGCTGGTTCACCACCATAATATTTAATTACATCCATTCCAGTTAATGTGAGCCCTGCACCATTACCAATAACAGCTATATCTCCATCAAGTTTTACAAAGGCAAATTCTTTTGGTTTAAACTCAGTTAATTGAAATAAATCTTGGTGTCGGAATAATGAATCATTTTCAACTTCTAATTTTGCATCAGCAGCTATTAATCCATTTTCAGTGAAAATTAAAGGATTTATTTCAGCTATTTGAGCATCATATTTAGAGAATACTTGAAACAATTTCCATAAAATAGATGCAAACGGAGAGATTAATTCATTATTAATACCTATTTTCCGCCCAATTTCTCGTGCCTGATAAGGTAAGAACTCTTCAAGCGGATTAACATGATATTTATTTATTTTTTCTGGATTTGTTTTAGCTAACTCTTCAATATTAATTCCACCTTCAGAACTGGTAATGATAACTGGTTTCTTAACTATTCTATCAATTGATATGCTTAAAAAAAATTCTTTTTTAATGTTTGCCTTTTTTTCAATGAGAAGATGTTTTACAACTTCTCCTTTAATATTTATACCAAATAGACTTGAAGCAGCAGAATATACCTCACCAGGATTATCGACGAATTTTATTCCTCCAGCTTTGCCTCTACCACCGACCAAAACTTGTGACTTGACTGCGACTGGTGACCTCATCTCTGAAGCAACTTCCATTGCTTGTTCTGGAGAATAAGCCACATGTCCTTCCAAAATTGGTATTCCTTCTTTTGCAAATATTTTTTTTGCATCATATTCGTAAAATTTCATTGTTCCTGTCTCATTAATCTAAATTAAAAGAATATCTAAATTAAAAGATATTATAACCTGATTCAAATGCAGCTATATTTTTATCTTCAGTTCCCTTCGGAACAGTGTCAATAATAGCTTTTTTAACTGAATTTACAGATAGTATATTAGTAATTTTCGTAATAACTCCAACCATAACCATATTTGCAACTATTTCTAATCCAATGTCTTCTTTAGCTATTTTAGTCACATTCGCTTCATAAACCTTTATTTTATTTTTATCTATAAAGTCAGAAATCACATCTAAGTGAACCAAGTCAGGATCTGAAATTAATATCCCTTCTTCTTTTAAATCCTTGTAATATTTTAATAAAGATTCGTGAGACATTACCACAAGTATATCTGGATTTTTGACTTTAGGGTATGTGATTTCTTCATCACTAATAAGTACTTCGGTTTTGGAAGCTCCTCCTCTGGCTTCAGGTCCGTACGACTGAGTTTGAATGCTATTTTTATTATCAAAAAGAGCAGCAGCTTTTCCCATAATAATTCCAGACAATATAACTCCTTGTCCTCCAAATCCCCCAATTCTAATTTCTTTTATCATTTTAACACCAACACAGTACTTATAAATTTTCACTACCAAGCTTTAAATTGAACTTTAAATCAAATTATATTTTGTTTGAAAATAATCTAAATTTTGTAAGCTGACTTTCTAATTGTATTTTTACCACTTTCTTTAATAGATAAACTTTCTATCTTCTCTGAAAATTCTTCTCTTGGATTATTTACAAACTCTCCAACAATGATTTTGCCTAAAAGATCCTTTTCAGACATATTCTCTGCTCTTCTTTTATTAATACTATTCTCTTTAAACATTTTTATCATAGAAGTAGGAGTTTTTAGTTTGTTTTTACGACCATAATAAGTAGGGCATTGAGATACTACTTCAATAAATGAAAATCCATCATTAAGAAGACCATTCTTTATGGTTTTAGATAGTTGTAGTGGATGTGCAGTAGTCCATCTTCCAGCGAATGTTGCCCCAGCAGATATCACAAGTTTTATTAAATTAAATGGAGTGTCTATAGAACCATAAGGTGCTGTTGTAGCTAAACTTCCTTCTGGTGAAGTTGGACTTACCTGTCCACCAGTCATTCCATATATATTATTATTTATACAAATAACAGTTAAGTTTATATTTCTTCGAGCTGCATGTATTAAATGATTTCCACCAATAGCTGAAGCATCACCATCACCAGTGAAAACAACAATATTTAAGTCTGGATTACCTATTTTCAATCCTGTAGCAAAACTTATTGCTCTCCCATGAGTCGTGTGTAGAGAATCACATTTAAGGTAGCCTGGAACTCGAGAAGAACATCCGATACCAGAGACAAGAGATATATTGTTAAGATTCATTTCAGCAGATTCTAAACCTTTTAAGAAACTATTAATTGTTATACCAATACCACAACCACTACAAAATATGGTTGGAAGTCTATCTCTTCTAAAATATTTAATATACGGATTTTTTTCTTCATTAGTAATGAAGTTCTGTTTTTTTTCTTCAGCCATCATAGCAACTCCCTTACTTTATTTAAAATATCTTCTGGTTTAGGGAGTGTTCCTCCAATTTCAGAGAATAGATGAATTCTTGCATTATCTTTTACAATTCTTTCGACTTCATGAACCATTTGCCCCAGGTTCATTTCCACCACTATTAAATCATTAACATTTTTTGAAATTTTATCTATTTCATCTTCTGGAAATGGCCATATTGTATTCATTTTAAAATAACCTATTTTAATTCCAGCACTTCGTCCAATTTTAACAGCTTCCATTGTTGATCTAGCAGAAGCTCCATAACTAATTAAAATTATATCTGCATCATCACAATACTTAAATTCACAAGAGATAATATCTTTTCTATTTTTTAATATCTTATTGACCAATCTTTTAACTAAATTAGAATGATCTTCTGGATTCATTGTACTTGGATATCCTAATTCATTATGAGTTAAACCAGTGACATGAACATTATATCCATCACCAAAAGATGGCATTGGATTTGTTCCAGTTTCAATGTTTTTAAAGGGAAGAAAAGTTTTTGGGTCTTCTTTTGGCATGACTCTTTTAAATGTTTCAATTTTATTTTGAAGAGAAATTTTTTCTCTCATATGCCCTACTATTTCATCTGCTAATATAACCACAGGAACCCTGTATTTTTCAGCGAGATTGAATCCTTCAAGTGTGAAATCAAAGAATTCTTGAACAGATGATGGTGAAATAGCTATTGGTTCATAATCCCCATGAGAACCCCACCGAGCTTGCATCATATCACCTTGTCCAACCATTGTCGGCTGACCAGTTGAAGGAGAGCCTCTTTGAACATCAACTATAACCAATGGTGTTTCACTTATCATTGCAAAACCTATATTTTCTTGCATAAGAGAGAATCCAGGACCAGATGTTGCAGTCATAGATTTAATTCCAGCCCAAGAAGCACCAATAACTGATCCAATAGCTGAAATTTCATCTTCCATTTGTACAAATGAACCACTTACTTTAGGAAGATTAGTGGATAGATATTCAGCAATTTCGGTCGAAGGAGTGATTGGATAACCACCAAAAAACCTACATCCTGCTTTAATAGCTCCCATTGCACAGGCTTCATTTCCTTGAATAAAAAGTTCGGTAGTCATTCTTTATCCTCCACATAAATCGCCTGATCAGGACATTCTAACTCACAAAGATGACAAGTTATACAATCTTTTTCATTCTCAGGGAAAGGAATTTTAATATCTTTATCATTAGTCACATTTGAAATTGCGTAAACACTTTTAGGACATATTTCAATACAGATATAGCATCCTTTACAAAGATCAGGATTTATTTGAATCATAGCATCACAGTTATTAGTTAAAATATAATAATAATTAAATTTTTAATTATATCTTTATGTTATATTACTTTTTTAATCATATAAATAATTTGAGATTATTAAAATATGAGATTATTAAAAATAGCTGAAATATTAAATTTAAATTTTCACTTTAATCTTGTTTAAGAAAATAATGTCGTTTAAGAAAATAATGTCAGTTTGAAAAATTTTTTTTTAATCTTTATTTTCAAGTTTAAGATTATAAAACTATTGTCATAGCATAAGTATTTATCTGTATATTTTATATAGTTGAATTTTCATAATATATGTATGAAAGCTATAAAAATCGAACTAACAGATAATGAAATCAAATTCTTAAAAGAATTTAAA